>JAWOEO010000228.1:0-7823 GCA_046482755.1 Halohasta sp.
CCGGAGTTTTTCCGGTCATCTCCATGGCTTTTTCAAAAGCATTCAATGTGACATGGTTACCCCTATCTCCGATAGAATGGGTATCCCCTTCACTCGCACATCCATGTGTGTCTGTACCATGGGGGGAGCGATATATGGGTGTTTCGCGCCCGTTCCCCGCGAGTCGGTCGACCATCGTACGGCGAGTGTGATGATTTATTGGTCTCTCGGCCGTCGAGTGACCAATGAGCCTGGTCGTCCCCTTCGACGGTAGCGAACTCTCGAAGACCGCCCTCGTCCGTGCGACCCAGTTCGATACGGTGTTGAACCAGTCGGTCGTCGTGGTGACGGTTATCCCGCGGAACAACGCCGGGTACGCCCGCGAGCGCGGGTGGCTCGGACAAACCGACCCCTTCGACGGCGAGGCGGTCGTCGCGGCCGTCGAGGAGTCGGTCGCCGAGATCGCCCCCACCGCCGAGTTCCACCACATCTCGGTCGGCCGCAACGCCCCCGCGGGGACGATCGCCAACCGGATCCGCAACTTCGCCCGCGAACACGACGCGAGTATCGTCTTCGTCGGCAGCGAGAACGCCGGCCGGATCGCCAGTTCGATCAGCGTCGGCGCGTCGGTGTCGGCCGACCGCTCCTACGACACCATGATCGTCTCCCACCCCGGCCCGACGGCGATCGACGACCTCGAAGCCGCAGTCTCGACCGAGGCCGCCATCGAGTAGTGTGACAGACGGTTTCATACCGAGGCCTCGGGATTCCGGCGTGCGACGGTCGGACTCGGCGGAGTTGGCGCAGCCCGAAACACTACCCTTTTGACCCTCCTGCCGGTAGCACCCTGTATAATGGGCCGACGAAAAAAGATCGTACAAGAGTGTGAACGGCTGATGGACAACCCGGAACATATCCGGAACATCGCCATCGCCGCTCACGTCGACCACGGCAAGACGACGCTTTCGGACAACCTCCTCGCCGGTGCCGGGATGATCTCCCAGGACACCGCGGGCCAGCAGCTCGCGATGGACACCAAAGAGGACGAGCAGGAACGCGGGATCACCATCGACGCGGCAAACGTTTCGATGACCCACGAGTACGAGGACACCAACCACCTCATCAACCTCATCGACACCCCCGGCCACGTCGACTTCGGTGGCGACGTGACACGAGCGATGCGCGCAGTAGACGGTGCGCTCGTGGTCGTCGACGCCGTCGAGGGCGCAATGCCTCAGACCGAGACCGTCCTCCGGCAGGCACTCCGTGAGGGTGTCAAGCCCGCACTGTTCATCAACAAGGTCGACCGCCTCATCAACGAACTCCAGGAGGGCCCCGAGGAGATGCAAAAGCGGCTCCTGGATGTCATCAGCGACGTCAACGACCTGATCCGCGGGATGACCGAGGAGAAGGACTACGACTGGACCGTCTCGGTCGAAGACGGCACGGTCGGCTTCGGGTCGGCCCTCTACAAGTGGGGCGTCTCGATGCCGTCGATGCAGCGGACGGGGATCGACTTCGGCGACATCATGGAGCTCGAACGCAGCGGCGAGGAGGGCCGCGAGGAGCTTCAGGAGCGGACGCCGCTGTCGGACGTCGTCCTCGATATGGTCGCCGAGCACTTCCCGAACCCCGTCGACGCCCAGCCCCGTCGTATCCCGACGATCTGGCGCGGCGACGCCGATTCGGAGCTCGCAGACAGCATGCGACTGGTCGACGAAGACGGCGAGGTCGTCTTCATGTCGACCGATATCTCGATGGACCCCCACGCTGGCGAGATCGCCACGGGGCGGCTGTTCTCGGGAACCATTGAAAAGGGACAGAACCTCTATGTCTCCGGGACGGCAGGCACCAACCGCATCCAGTCGGTCGGGATCTTCATGGGTGGCGAACGCGAGGAAGTCGAGAAGGTACCCGCCGGCAACATCGCCGCGGTCACCGGCCTGAAGGACGCGATTGCGGGGTCGACGGTCTCGTCGATCGAGATGACGCCGTTCGAGTCGATCGAGCACATCTCCGAGCCGGTCATCACGAAATCCGTCGAGGCAAAGACGATGGACGACCTGCCGAAGCTCATCAAGGTGCTCCAGCAGGTCGCCAAGGAAGATCCCACCATCCGCGTGGAGATCAACGAGGACACCGGCGAACACCTGATCAGCGGGCAGGGCGAACTTCACCTCGAAGTCATCACCCAGCGTATCCGCGACAACCAGGGGATCGACGTCCACACCGGCGAACCGATCGTCGTCTTCCGCGAGCAGCCCCAGGAGGAGTCCCGCGAAGTCGAGGGCGTCTCGCCGAACAACCACAACAAGTTCTACATCACCGCCGAACCCCTCTCACAGGAGATCGTCGACGCGATCAAACTCGGCGAAGCCTCGATGGACATGCCCGAACTGGAACGCCGCGAGGCACTCCAGGAGGCCGGCATGGACAAAGACGACTCCCAGAACGTCGAGCACATGTTCAAGACGAACATCCTGCTCGATGAGACCAAGGGGATCCAGCACCTCAACGAGACGATGGAACTGGTGATCGAGGGGCTCGAAGAGGCCCTCGAAGACGGTCCGCTGGCGGCCGAGCCCGTCCAGGGCGCGCTGTTCCGACTCCACGACGCCAAGCTCCACGAGGACACGATCCACCGCGGTCCGGCCCAGGTCATCCCCGCGACGCGGGATGCGGTCCACCGCTCGCTGATCGACGCCGAGGTTCGACTCCTCGAACCGATCCAGGACGTCCGCATCGACGTCCCCTCGGAGTACATGGGCAACGCCTCCGGCGAGATTCAGGGTCGGCGCGGCCGCGTCGACGACATGTACCAGGAGGGTGACCTCATGGTGATCGAGGGCATCGCGCCCGTCGAGGAAATGATCGGCTTCTCCTCGGACATCCGCTCGGCCACCGAAGGCCGTGCCTCGTGGAACACCGAGAACGCCGGCTTCCGCGTGCTCGTCGACAACCTCCAGAACGAGAAGATCATGGAGATCCGCGAGCGCAAGGGAATGAAACTCGAACTGCCGCCGAGCATCGACTACATCTAAGTCGGCCCCTCGCTTTCGGTTACTATTTTTTCAGTACTGCAAGCCACGGCTTCGATGAACTCTTATACCTGCTGAAAAAACAGCCTCGATGTATATGCGGACGAAAACGGCAGTCGCGGTCCGACGGATCAGCATGGAACGACGGAGCAGTTGCTGTCTGTCGGAGACAACACGGCCCCCCGCGGAGGTGGGGCTGTGAGCGACACCGGCGGCGAGGTCCAGACCTACACCGTCCGGCTGGAACTCGTCGACGAGCCCGGCGAACTGCTCGGGGCCTTGGAGCCGATCGCCGAGGCCGGCGGCAACCTGCTGTCGATCTACCACGAGCGCGGCAACCTCACCCCGCGGGGCCACATCCCCGTCGAGGTCGACCTCTCGTGTGCGCCCGCGCGGTTCGAGACCATCGTCGAATCGCTCCGGGAGGCCGGCGTCAACGTCATTCAGGCCGGCTCCGAGCGCTACGACGAGGAGCTGGTCGTCATCCTCGTCGGCCATCTGGTCGACACCGACCTCTCGGACACCCTCCGACAGGTCGAATCCTGCGCGGACGCCTCGCTGACCGACCTCTCGCTGTCGGCTCCGCGCGGCAGCGACGACACCTCCAGTGCCCGCCTTCGGCTCAAAACCCGGTCGGGAACCAACGGCACGGCGCTGGATAAGCTCCGGGAGATCGCCGCCGACAAAGAGTTGCAGGTCGTCGAACCGCTCACGGAGGCGAGCCAATGAGTGGCGCTCGCCTCGCGGTTCTGGGCGCTGGCGCGGTCGGCCGGTCGGTGGTCGAACTCGCCGCCGAGTACGGCCACACCGTCACCGCAGTAGCGGACTCCTCGTCGGCAGTCGTCGACCCCGATGGCGTCGACACCGAAGCGGTCCTCGACCGCAAGGCCGACGCGGGCGTCGTCGGCGACGCCGATCCCGACGACGCGATCGAGGGGCCATACGACGTGTTGGTCGAGGCCACACCAACGACGTTGGGCGACGCCGAACCCGGCTTCTCCCACGTCAAACAGGGGCTCGCACGCGACAAACACGTCGTGCTGGCCAACAAGGGGCCGGTCGCCGAACGCTACGGTGAGCTTCGTGAGCTCGAAGCCCAAAGCGAGGGACAGATTCGGTTCGAGGCGACCGTCGGCGGTGCGATCCCGATCCTGTCGACGATCGAGGACTTCGGCGCGAACCACATCACCGCCGCCCGCGGCGTGCTCAACGGGACGGCGAACTTCATCCTCTCGCGGATGGCCGCCGAGGGACTCGACTACGAACACGTGCTGGCGGAGGCCCAGGACCTCGGCGTCGCCGAGGCCGACCCCACCTTCGACGTCGAGGGGATCGACGCCGCCCTCAAGTTCGTCATCCTCTCGAACGTCCTTGCCGACGGCGAGGAGGAGTTCACCCTCGACGACGCGGCGGTCGACGGCATCACCGACATTCCGGGGACGGCGCTGGATCTCGCCGCCGAGGACGGCCGGACGATCCGGCTGATCGGCGAGTCGACGCCGGAAGGTGTCAGCGTCGCCCCGCGACTCGTTCCCGCCGACGGTCCGCTGTCGGTGACGGGGACGCTGAACATCGTCCAACTGGAGACCACCCACGCCGGCCGACTCAACATCAGTGGCCGCGGCGCGGGCGGCCCCGAGACGGCGACGGCGGTGCTGTCGGACGCGAGTCGACTGGTCGACTGAGTTCTGCTGGCGGCGATCCCACACGGCAGGCGATCCAGCGACACCAACGTTGGTGTCAATCGTAGCTGTTAGACGGTGGGGAGTTCATACACGGCCGCGATGAGTGCCGCTCCCGTCTCGGGCACAGTCGACGCATATTGGCTTGTGGGCTACTGCCCGTTGGAGCGTTGGCCAGAATCCGTTGGCGCGTTCTCCCGTTCGTCTGTCTGGTCGGCGGGTTCGTTCCGGTCGTCCGTGTCCTGTTGCTCAGTACTCTCGTCCGAGTCGCCCTGATCGTTGGGTGACGCATCGGCGCTGGACGCACTGTCGGCACCGTTCGACTCGGTCGACCGGTTGGTGTCGTCGGCTGCGTCCGCCTGCGATCCAGTCGGCTGGCGGTCATCAGCCGTATCGGGGCGATCGCTGGCGTTTCGGTCCGGAGCCGCCGCGGTGGGACCGCCATCGCGGGGACCCCCGGCCGGGGTGGCCTCGGGGCCGCCGATCTCACGGGCGATGTCGGCGGTCTCCGATCCGCCGAGTTCGCTCGCATTGGCCCGAAGCCGGTCCAGATCGTCGACGCTGATGCCGCGGGCCTCACGGACCTCCGCCGGAAGCTGGCGGGCGGTCTCGCTGGTCTGGGCGGCGGCCCGCTCGGTGCTGCCCGCCTCAGCATCGAGGGTGGCAATCCGCCCTTGGTAGGTCCCCTCGGAGATGTTGCCCGCCTCACGAGCCGCTCGGAGGTCGGCGAGGTCGGCCTCGTGGTCGGCGAGCCGGCGCTCGATCACCGCGCGGCGTTCCTCGACGATTGCGGCCCGTTCGGCGTCGGTGTCGGCCCGGTCGAGCCGCGCCGCGTAGCGTCGCTCCGAGAGGTCGCCGTCGACTTCGGCCTGCTGGATGCCGACGACGCCGGCCAGTCGTTCGCCCGGTGCGACCGTCTCGGTTGCGTTGGGTTCGTCGGCACCGACCGCGGCAACGCCGAGCGGGACCGCCAGCAGCGCGCTCACGAGGGCGACCGCCATGAGTATCGTTCCGAGTCGACGCATCATACGCCGTGTAGCGTCTCCAGCCACATATACGCCGACGGCGGTATCGCCGGTTTTCGCCGGTTTTCGATCGGTTTCCGTCCGGCGGTTTTTTCGATCTTGCCGCCGGCTCATGGGTTCGGCTCCCGTGGATCGTCCTCGGGCGTGGTGAGGACGTTTTCGCGGCCGATCCGGAACGACTCGATCGTTCCCGCCTCGCGCATCCCGCTTATCACCTTGCTCGTCTTGGCGTCGGTCCAGCCGAGTTCCGCGACGACCGTCTGCTGTTTCATCCGGCCGCCGTTTGCTTCCAGCAACCGCATGACCTGCTCTTCGTTGCTCAACAGCGACGGGTCCGGTTCGGCACCGTCCTCGGCGTCGTCGGTCGACTGATCGGCCTCGGCGGCCTGTTCGGTCGACCGGTCACCCGTCGGCTCGGCCGGTGGCGGGCCATCCGACTCGGCCGTCGACCCCTCGTCAACCGGGCTGTCGGCCTCGCTCGCTGTCCCGGCGGGGTCCCCCGTGGTCGACGCTGGCTCTGCCGCCTCGGCGGCCGACCGTCGGCGGAGGAGCCAGCCGCCGGCACCGGCCAGCACTGCGATGACACCGAGCAGTCCGGCGAGCGTGCCGGCCCCGAGTCCCGAAGGGGCGACCACGACGCGCGGTTCGCCGGCGATGAACTCGGTGTCCGAGCCCTCCCAGCGCACGGCGGTCTCGCGTCGGTCGTCGGGTTCGGGCGCGACCGACTGGAGGTCGTACCCCTCGGGCCAGCGGATCAACATGCGGGTGCCGTCGTCGAGGTACAGCCGGTCGATCGCGTCGCCCGCGGCCAGTTCGTCGCCGTCGACGCGTGCGAATCCCTGCCATTCGAACTGGTAGCGGACGACGCCGTACTCGCGGGCCAGCGACTGCCGTTCGGTGGCGATGGTGACGTTGTCGACGGCCATCTCCCGGCCGGTCGCGTTGCTCGCGGCGTCGGCGGTGCGTTCGATTCGCTCGCCGAACTCGGTGGTGTAGTTGCCGGGGTCCGCACGGATGTCCGCCCGGAGGGAGTCGAAGGCCGCCCGGCTGTCGTCATCGTCGAGGACGCGCCAGAAGCCGAGCTGCCAGGTCGCCGAGCCGTCCTCGTGGATGTCGACGGTGATCCGGACCTCGTCGGCCGACAGCGCCGACTGCTGGAAGACCACCGACCCCGACTGGCCGTCGACCGGCCCTGCGAGGAGCGACATGCTCCCGGTGGCGACGAGGACGACGAGGAGACAGCCAACGACGAGTCGACTGCGGCCAACGTTCATTACACGCCGTATACTCACGGAGACTTAAAAACCGACCGTGGCCGGCAGGCGTCGCGTCGGTTTTCGGATACGGGCGTGGTGTGTGTCACTTGCTCCCACAAACCGCAAGACGGCGCGGGTGTTCCCCGGGCGACGTATCGAAATGGTTTTACGGGAATCAGTCAAAAGACTCCCCACAGAGCGCCTTAGCGCGTTACTTACCATGAGTGAGAAACCGCACCAGAACTTGGCCATCATTGGCCACGTCGACCACGGCAAAAGCACGCTCGTCGGACGACTCCTGTACGAGACAGGGTCCGTCCCCGAGCACGTAATCGAACAGCACAAAGAAGAGGCCGAGGAGAAGGGCAAGGGTGGATTCGAGTTCGCCTACGTCATGGACAACCTCGCCGAGGAGCGAGAGCGTGGTGTCACCATCGACATCGCCCACCAGGAGTTCGACACGGACAAATACTACTTCACGATCGTGGACTGTCCGGGTCACCGTGACTTCGTCAAGAACATGATCACGGGTGCCTCGCAGGCCGACAACGCGGTGCTCGTCGTCGCCGCCGACGACGGTGTCGCCCCCCAGACCCGCGAGCACGTCTTCCTCGCTGATCAACGAGGGAGTGATCAACGGTCACCGTCTGGTGAGCCGCGACTGGGTACAGCGTGCCGTCCAGCCCAACGGGTCGGAGAACGATCCGGCCTACGGCTACCAGTGGTGGCTGAACCGGGGTGGAGAAGAACTGCGCTGGCCGGATCTGCCGGCAGATACCATTGCGGCCCAAGGCAATCGGGAGCAACAGCTGATGGTGATACCATCGCGGGATACGGTCTTTG
>JAWOEO010000277.1:0-4538 GCA_046482755.1 Halohasta sp.
CAAAAACCATTCGTTTCCGGACCCCTCCGGCGAGCCGCACATCTAGCGACAACTCACGCGGGTCGAACTTGTGATCCGGCTCGACAACCCGAACGAGACGCTCGGAGTGGGGCAACGCGTCGACTGATTCGACGGTGTCGTAGGTCCGGAAGTCAGCACCGAACTTGTAGCCCGTTTTGGGGACGACCTGCTGGCTCCGGAGGGCGCGGTAGACCGCCAGCCTGCGGTCGAACCGCTCGCCCTCGACAGCGCGGCCGCGCTCGCTGATCGCCTCGACAGCGGGCCCGTCGACGTCATCGAGTTCGAGCTGGTCCTCGGCGGCGAGTCCGGCGGCCTCGACCAACGAGAGCTGGACCGCCGAGTGGACGATGGCTTGGCGGGCGGTCAGCGGCTGGCCGTAAAAGCCGTGTTCGTAGAATCCGTCCGGCGCGTCCCAGACGACGACCCGGTCGTCGATTAACGAGCCATTGAGCGAGTCAGGCGGCCGGTAGGTCGTCCCACCCTCGAAGTCGGGTGTGTCGGTCTCGAAGTAGGAGATTTCGCTTTCCTCGTCGACGACCGCCAGTGTCACTGCACCGAGTTCACCCGCAGGAACCGAGGCCCGCTCGCCGACCACGGCAATCCGGTGGGCAGGGTCGCCGTCGCCGGGTTTGGTGCCGCGGGGGTAGACCGTCAGATCGGTCCAGGCGTTGTCGTCGGCCCCGGGCCACCCCTCGCGGGCGGGCGAGAGATAGAACCCTCGGTCGCGGAGTTCGGCGTAGACGAGGTACCGGAGGGCAAAGCGGTCGACTGCCGAGGCGGAGTCGACGAAGAACTGCTCGAAATCGAGGCGGTCGCCATCGCCATCGTGGTCGACGATCCGGTCGAGATCACCCCGAAACAGGAGATGAGCGGCTTCGACCCGCGAGACGCGAATGGCGTTGCCGCCGTCGGGCGTGCCGTAGCCGCGGGCGTCGTAGAACTGCTGGCGGGCGTTGCCAGCGACTGCGACGACGCCGTCCCGTAGCTGTCCGTTCATACCCCTTCGGCGGGTGGCTGGGCAAAAGCAACTGCGGTTCGTCCGTTCGCTAGTCGACTGGACGGTTGTCGCCTGCCACAAACGAGCCGAGCCGTTGGTTGCAGAACACAACCACGTTTCGATACGAACCACTATAGGTCCCGAGTCGAATGGGGAGGTATGGCAGAACGGCAGCACGCAGTCGTCGACGACTCCCCGTGTCCGGTGATCGAGTCGCTCGAAGAGATCGGCTCCCAGTGGCGGCTGGCCGTGCTCTACGACCTCCAGGAGGGCGAAAAGCGGTTCAACGAACTCAAGCGGTCGACCGGCGCGAACTCCCGGACGCTCTCGCGGGTGCTCGACGACCTCCAGGAGACGGGCTACGTCGACCGGCGGTTCGAGGAGGCCAGCCCCATTGCGACCTACTACTCGCTGACCGACAAGGGCGAGTCGCTGTCGCCGGTGTTCGAAGAGATCAGCGCGTGGTCCGCCGAGTGGCTCTAACCGAGCGACGAGTGGCTTTTTGCATCGGCGGCTCCCCCATCCGGTATGCGCGCAGCGAGATACCACGGTCCGGGCGACATCCGCATCGAATCGGTCGACGAACCAACCCTCGACTCCCCCAAGGGAGCGATCATCCGGGTCACCCACACCGCCATCTGTGGCTCGGATCTCTGGTTCTACCGCGGCGAGAGCGACCGTGATGTCCCCTCCCGCGTCGGCCACGAACCGATGGGCATTGTCGAAGACGTCGGCGAGGACGTCGTCTCGGTCGAGCCGGGCGACCGCGTCTTTGCGCCCTTCTTCATCAGCTGCGGCCGCTGTGAGTTCTGCCGGAAGGGGCTGCACACCTCCTGTGTCAACAGCGATAGCTGGAGCGGAGCCAACGGCGGCGCACAGGGCGAGTACGTCCGGTGTCCCGAGGCTGACGGCACCCTGATCCGGGTGCCCGACCGCCACGCCGACGACGAGGACACCCTCCGGTCGATCCTCCCGCTGACGGACGTGATGGCGACCGGCCACCACGCCGCGGTTAGCGCTGGGGTCGACGCCGGGTCGACCTGCGCGGTCGTCGGCGACGGTGCGGTCGGTCTCTGTGGCGTCCTTGCCGCCAAACGGCTCGGTGCCGAGCGGATCGTCGCTATCGGTCACCACGAGGACCGGCTCACAATTGCCGAGGAGTTCGGCGCGACAGACCTTGTCAGCGAGCGCGGCGAGGCCGCGGTCGACCGCGTCCACGAACTCACCAACGGCGGCGTGAATCACGTCCTCGAATGCGTCGGGGCGACGTCGTCGATGGAGACCGCCCACGGGGTCGCCCGCGACGGCGGCACGGTCGGCTACGTCGGCGTCCCCCACGGAATGGGCGAGGGGCTCGACCTGTCGCCGTTTTTCCGCGGCAACATCACGCTCAACGGCGGCGTCGCGCCGGTTCGGGCCTACGCCGAGGAGTTGCTGGCCGACGTGCTCCAGGGGACCCTCGATCCCTCGCCGATCTTCACGAAAACGGTCGACCTCGACGGTGTCCCGGAGGGCTACGAGGCGATGGACAACCGCGAGGCGATCAAAGTGCTGGTCAAACCCTGAGCAGGGTTAGGTCGGTTCCGAGGCCGGCGTGTCGACCGAACAACTGGCGTCGAGACACCGCTCGCCGGAGGCCGTCCGGAACCGCGGGAGACCACACTCACAGTCGCCGACCACGACGCCCGACGGGAAGGAAAACGAGGTCTCGCAGTCGGGATACGCATCACAGCCGAGGAAGACCCGGCCGTCGGGGCTGCGGACTTTGAGCGGCGAGCCACAGTCCGGACAGGCCCACGCCTCGTCGAACCGCTCGCGGACGACCGCCGAGAGCGACTCGCAGGCGTAGTCGACACAGAGCCCAAAGGAGTCGCCGCGGTCGACGCGCATCTGCGGGAGCCCGCAGTCTCCACAGGTCGAATCGAGGACGGTCGCGCCGGCCGGCAGGCCGTAGCGCTCCTCACAGTCGAGACAGGTTACCTCGTCGCGGGTCCGTACGAGCGGGCCCTCACAGTCGGGACAGGTTCCGACCGGGACGCCGGCCGCCGAGACTTCGAAGGAGTCGAAGCCGCTGGCGTCGTTCGAGGTCACCAGTAGCTCTTGGGTGTCGGCATGGGCCCGAAGGCTGAACGCCGCGCCGTCGTGTTCGATCGTCACGTCGTCGGGCCGGGTGAGCCAGGCGACCGGCTGGTAGCCGTCGGCGTCGTGTACGAGGACGGTCCGATCCGGCTTGACGAGGACGACCACGTGGCCGCGCTGGACCCGATCGCGGGGGCCTTCGAAGCGAACGGTGCAGTCACCGGCAAGGATCCGGGTACGGCTGCTGTGGGCCGTGTGCGTAGCGGGGGCAGACATCGGCGACGAGGGTGGTGTCGTCTTGACACCTAAACTCTCGGGGCGAGACTCTTTACTCGCGGCGGTCGACGGGCCGGTATGGCAGACCAAGCCGACTCCGACCGGGCAGTCTTCTTCGATATGGACGGCGTCATCGTCGACTCCGAGCGCTACTGGCGGACCGAACAGCCCGAACACATTTTCCCGGCGACACTCGCGGGCGACGGGCCGGATATCGAGGAGACGACCGGGATGAACTACCGGGAGATCTACGACTACCTCGACGAACAGTACGAGACGAAAATCGGCAAGGACGAGTACATCGAGATCTTCGACGCCACCGCCCGTGAGATCTACAGCGAACGCGTAAGCCTCCTCGATGGCTTTCACGATCTCGTCGACGACCTCCAGGCGGCTGGCCTGCCGGTCGCCATCGTCACCTCCGCGCCGCCCGACTGGCACGAGATCGTCACCGAGCGGTTCGATATCGACGTAGACGAGACGATCAGCGCCGAGGATATCGACGGCGACGGCAAGCCCGCGCCGGATATCTACGAGCACGCCGCGAGCGTGGTCGACCGCGAGCCGGCCGACTGCCTCGTGATCGAGGACTCGAAAAACGGCGTCGAAGCCGGGACGAAAGCGGGGATGACCGTGATCGCCTACCGGAGCGGGCCGAACGACGACACCGACCTCTCGGCGGCCGATGTGGTCGTCGAAAGCGCCGCCGAACTCCGCGCGGAGATCCGGTCGTGGGCAGGGGCCTAATCGAGCGGCCGCAGCGTCGAGTTGAGGACGACCAGGAGGCTGCTGGCTCCCATGGCGACCGCCGCGAACAGCGGGTTGAGGAGGCCGGTCGCCGCCAGCGGGATCGCCACGCCGTTGTAGAGGAACGCCCAGCCGAGGTTCTGGCGGATCCGGCTCCGGGTGTTGGTGGCGATCGTGAACATCCTCGGCACAGCCGACAGATCGCCGTCGACGACGATCACGTCGCCCGCGTCGGTGGCGAGTTTCGTTCCCGTTGCCAGCGCGATCCCGAGATCAGCCGCTGCAAGCGCGGGGGCATCGTTGCTGCCGTCGCCGATCATGGCGACGCGGCCCTCGGACTGGAGCCGCCGGACCGTCTCGGCTTTCGCTTCCGGCGGCACGCCCGCGAAGACGTGGTCGGCGGCGAGGTATGTAAAAG
>JAWOEO010000186.1:0-4296 GCA_046482755.1 Halohasta sp.
GACGACCAAATGGATCCACGGCTCGGGGACCACGGTGGGTGGCGTCTTGGTCGGCGTCGGGGTGGTCCCACGGGAACGTCCCGCCGTCGACCAAGACGCCACCCACCGTGGGCCCCGAGCCGTGGATCCATTTGGTCGTCGACTCCCAGACGATGTGCGCGCCGTGTTCGAGGGGGCGACAAAGGGCAGGCGTCCCGAAGGTGTTGTCGACGACCAGCGGCACCGCGTTGTCGTGAGCGATCTCGGCGAGACGTTCGAAATCCGGGGTGAGCAGCGAGGGATTCGAGAGGGTTTCGACGTGGACGTAGGCCGTATTGTCGTCGATCGCTTCCGCGTAGGCCTCGTAGTCAAGAGTGTCGACGGTCCGAGTTTCGATCCCGCGACGGGGGGCGAGCTTCGAGAGATAGGTCCCGGTGCCGCCGTACATGTCGCTGGAGGCGACGACGGTATCGCCGCTTTGGGCGAGGATCGTCGTCGCCGAATCGAGGGCGGCCATCCCCGCCGCCGTGGCCACCGCGTCGACGCCGCCTTCGAGGCTTGCGAGGCGGGCCTCGAGCTGGCGAACGGTCGGATTCGAGACCCGCGAGTAGACGTCGCCCTCCTCGCGGAGCGCATACAGATCCGCGGCCGTCTCGGCGTCCTCAAAGACGTAGGAGGTCGTCTGATAGATCGGCGGGGCCCGCGCGCCCGTGGCGGGGTCGGGCTCGGTCCCGGCGTGGAGGCTCCGCGTGTTGAAACCCTCGGTCATGTATGCTATGCATATCTCTATTCGCCTTTATGCACGTCAGTTACGGCAAAAGTCGCCGCTGTATGGGTGGTCGACCCTCCATTCGGCGTGGCTCCCTACGGCTGGCTGATCTCGAAGCGCGCGCCGCCGGCGTCGCTTTCGCCCACGTCGATCACCCAGCCGTGGGCGTCGACGATGCGTTTGACGACCGCCAGTCCGATGCCGGTGCCGTCGTCGTCGGTGCTGTAGCCGAACTCGAACAGCGACTCCCGATCGGCGTCGTCGATCCCCTCGCCGTCGTCGGCGACGACGAAGCCGTCGGGGGTGTCGTCGACCGTGACAGTGGTCGCGGTTCCGTGGTCGTTGGCGTTCCGAAAGAGGTTCTCGAAGGCCTGTCGGAGCCGTGTTGGGTCGGCCGAGACGGTGCGGTCGGTCTCGACGACGAGTTCCATCTCGCCGGTTTCGGCGGTCTCCCACGCCTCGGTGGCGGCTGCCTCGATCGAGACCGGCTCGGGGTCGTCGACCGTCCGGCCCTCACGGGCCAGCGACAGCAGCATCTCGATGAGTTCGTCCATCCGCTCGTGGGAGCGCTCGACCCGGGCGAGTCCGGCTCTGGCCGCCTCGATATCGGGTTCCTCGGCGGCCAACTGTCCGTCGACCGCTTCGGTCCAGCCGGTGGCCGCCGCCAGGGGGTTCCGCAGGTCGTGGGAGACGACGTCGGCGAACTCCTCCAACCGCTCGTTCTGCTCTTCGAGCCGACGCTCCCGGCGCTTCCGGTCGGTGATCTCTCGCAACGCGACCACGTAGCCACGGGCGATGCCGAACTGGTCGTCGATCGCCGTCACCCGGATGTCGTAGCTCCGCGAGGCCCCCTCGCCGGTCAGGGTGTGTTCGGTGCGCTCGCCTTGGGCGTCGATCGCCTCCGCGATGGCCTCGTTGAGTCCGGCGGGGCCGAGGGCATCGACCGGCGTCTGGGGACCGAGGCCGTCGACGACCGCCTCGGCGGCACTGTTGTAGTCGATAAGCCGTCGGGTGCCGTCGAGGACGACCACCGGATCGGCCATCTCCCGGAAGAACCGGTCGGCGGCGATCGGCGCGACCTTTAGGAAATCGTAGCGGTAGAGCGCGACCCCGACGACCAGCGCCTGCCCGACGAACAGCACGGGCGTCGGGTCGAGCTGTGGGTGGAGTCGGAGCCGGGTCACGAACAGCACCGTCGAGACCATGACCGCGACGGCGGTCAGCAGGATCGCGACCGCCTGATACCGGTAGAGGCTCCGAGTGGTTCGGATGAACCGGCCCAACAGCAGAAACGAGACGACCAGCAGCGTGTAGGTGATCGCCAACTGGCCGTAGACGATCGGGCCGTAGACCTCCGCCGGCAGCAAGAAGGGGCCGAACGAGCCATAGACGACCTCGCTGGCGACCAGCCCGCCGGGGTTGACCACCCGCAGCAGCCCGTAGACACCGGCCTCGGCGACCAGCAGCCGCCCGACTGTCGACGGGATCCACTCGCTGTCGCCGGTGTACTCGATGACGAACAGGAACCACGCGACCGCGGCCAGCGCCGCGGCGAACCCCTGGGCGACGATCGCCGCCCGCGTGGCCGGCCCGCCGTCTCCGAGGATCATCCCCAGATAACAGGCGGCCCAGAGGCTGTCGGCCGCCAGCAGCCGGGCATACGAGTTCGAGATCGGATGCTCGATCGAGCGCCACGAGTAGCCAGCCAACGCCAGACTCACGACGACCGCCACCGCGACCGATGAGACGACGAACAGGCTCAGGAGGACGTCATCTCCCATCGTTCCCGCTTCCCATCGGGCGAATATATACCCTGTCGCCCGAGTATCGGATTCAATAATCCGCGGCCGGTCGACCCGGTCGCCCCCATCCAAGACGAGCCTCCCATCCGCCTGTGATCACCCACTCGGTTTTTGAGTGATCGGCCAGTAGCCCATCCCAATGAGCCACTGCGAGGAGTCGAACCCCTATCTCCGCGATCCGCCTCGGGAATTCGACCCGGTCGACGACCTCTCGGCCGCCGAGGCCGAACGGCAGGTCGAGTTGCTCCGCGAGGCCGTCCGCGAACACGACCATCGCTACTACATCGAGGCCGACCCGCTGATTGCCGACCGTGTCTACGACCTGCTGTTCGAGCGCCTCCGCGAGCTCGAAGCCGCCTTCGATCTGGTCGACCCCGACAGCCCGACCCAACGCGTCGGCGGCGAGCCGGTCGACGCACTCGAAACGGTCGAACACACCGCGCCGATGCTCTCGATCGACCAGAGCGGCGAGGCCCAAGACGTGAGAGAGTTCGACGACCGCGTCCGCCGAGAACTCCGCGCCGAGGGGCTCGAACCCGCAGGCTACGTCTGCGAACCCAAGTTCGACGGGATCTCGCTGGAAGCGGTCTACGAGGACGGCCGGCTGGTCCGGGCGGCCACGCGCGGCGACGGCCGGGAGGGCGACGACGTGACCGCCCAAGCCCGGCGGATCCGGTCGCTGCCCCAGCGACTCCGCGGCGATCCGCCCGCGTTCCTCGCTGTGCGCGGCGAGGTGTTCATGCCGAAAGACGGGTTCCGGGACCTCAACCGCCGTCGGATCGAACGCGGCGACGAGCCCTTCGCCAACCCCCGGAACGCCACCGCCGGCACGATCCGCCAACTCGACCCCTCGGTGGTCGCCGACCGCCCGCTGGACTGTTTCGTCTACGGGCTGTTGGCCCACGACGATCCCGACCGCGAGCGGCCCCCGACCCAGTGGGCCGAACTGGAAGCCTTCGAGACGTGGGGGTTCAACGTCGACGCCCGCGCCGAGCGTGTCTCTGACATCGAGGCCGCCATCGACTACCGCGAGGACCTCATGGCCGACCGCGAGGACCTGAACTACGAGATCGATGGCGTGGTGATCAAAGTCGACGACGTCGCGGCCTGCGAGGCACTGGGCAATACTGCGCGGTCGACCCGGTCGGCCTTCGCCTACAAGTTCCCCGCCCGCACCGAGGTGACGACGATCACCGATATCGTGGTGCAGGTCGGCCGCACGGGTCGACTGACACCCGTGGCGCTCTTGGAGCCGGTGCAGGTCGGCGGCGTCACCGTCTCGCGGGCGACGCTCCACAACCCCGGCGAGATCGAATCGTTGGGCGTCGACGTCGGCGATACGGTCCGGGTCCTCCGGGCCGGCGACGTGATCCCCTACATCGAGGAGGTCGTCGTGGACAACAGCGGGTCGACGTTCGTGTTCCCCGAGGCCTGTCCGGTCTGCGGGACCCCGGTCGAACGCGACGGCCCGCTGGCGTTCTGTCCCGGCGGGCTGGCCTGTGAGTCCCAACTCGAACGCGCCATCGAACACTACGTCAGCCGCGAGGGCCTCGACATCGAGGGGCTGGGCCCCGAGCGCATCACGCAACTCCGCGAGGCCGGACTGGTCGACTCGCTGGCCGATCTCTACCGACTGGATGTCGACGACCTCGCCGAACTGGAGGGGTGGGGCGACAAAAGCGCCCAGAACCTCATCGCGGAGATCGATGCAGCCCGCGAGCCGCCGCTGGACGAGTTCCTGAGCGC
>JAWOEO010000226.1:0-8608 GCA_046482755.1 Halohasta sp.
AAACCAGCGTCAGACGAATGCCCTGCCACCCATGCGCGGAAAACCGATGGAGCAGGACGCCCTTCGGCGGCTCGATGCCGAGCCGCTTGAACAGCTCCGGGTGCCGCATCGGTAGCTCGATCATTTCGCGGACCTGTTCGAGCTCGTCGTCGAGCCCGCCGATATCCTCGTAGGTGATATCGGGTGCGCCGGCCGCGCCGCTGGGGGCCGCCCCGGTGGGTGCCTCCTGGATCTGTTCGGCGGGTTTCTCCGAGATCTGGACCTCCGTGGAGTCGGTGACGACGACCGTCCCCGACGGAGAGGTCGAGGCGATCTTCAGCGGGACGGCCTGCGATTGCCCGCCCATGAAGCCGAAGCCCAGCGGGAGCTGGACGTTCTGGCCCGCGGTGACCGGCTGGCCACCGAGTTCGCGGCGGATCAGCGAGTCGATGTTGCCGCGGATGCCGAGCCGCTGAGGGAGGGCGATCGTGATCGACTCTGCCGGCTTGACTTCGGCCTTCTCGATGGTGACGGTGTCGTCGATGCCGACGCCGGCTTCCTGGCGGAGTCGGCCGTCGATCCGGACGATGCCCGTGCCGTCGTCCTCGGGGTAGCCGGGCCAGACGCGGGCGATGGCGGTGCCGTCGTCGCTGTCGAGCCGGACGAAATCGCCGCCGCTGAGGTCGAGTTCGTCGGCCGCGACCCGGTCGACTGCCGCGAGACGTCGGCCGGCGTCCTTCTGTTTGAGGGGTTTGACTGTGAGCTTCATTTGTCCACCGTGATGGTGAGTACGCCGTTATTCGTTGTAACCTCTGGGTCCGTTCCGGGGAGTTCGAACTCCGCCTCGCTCAGACGATCGCCGTGATCGATGACGAGAATCGCTGTCGAGCCGACGACGTCCACGTCGACCTGCTCGTCGTCGACCGAAAGGTCGGCCGCGAGCAGCCAGTGATCGTCGTACTCGTAGCGTCGCACGAAGCGGCCGTCACGACCGGCTGTCTGTGTTTGGGTCATGTTACTAACCGGTAGTTAGCTACATAACTATATAAATCTTGTTCCTACAAACCGCAGTACAGCGTCGGGGTGCGAAAATCAAGTAGTATTGCGGTCCACACCAACTGTCCGGTCGGAGGGTCACACTATTCGAGCCGACGGCGGGATCGGTCGACCCGTCGCCAACTGGTTGGGGAGCGAGACGGTCCATCGATTTATGTCTCGCTCGCCCCGACACCCGGTATGGAGACGGTTCGCCACCACGGCCGGTCGACGGCCTACCGGTACGCCGACCGGAGCGACGACGCCGGGCCGGGGATCTGCTGTATCCACGGCAGCGGCACGTCCCACACCATCTGGGACGCCCAGTTCCGGCTGGCGAGTACCACCCCGGTGGCGGCGGTCGACCTCAGTGGCCACGGCAACAGCGAGGACGTCGACGCCGGGGCGGGCTACGAGACCCTGTCGGCCTACGCCGCCGATGCAGCGGCGGTCGCCGACGAGACCGGCTGTTCGGTGCTGGTGGGCCACTCGCTGGGCGGGGCGGTCGCGCTGTGGCTGGCGCTCGAAGGCGACCTCGCCGTCGACGGGCTCGTTCTGACCGGCACTGGCCCGCGGCTACCGGTGTTGGCGGATCTCTTGACGTGGCTCGACAACGACTTCGAGCGGGCCGTCGAGTTCCTCCACGAGCCCGACCGTCTGTTTCACGATCCCGACCCCGACCTCCGGGCGGCGTCGGTCGAGCGACTGACCGAAACCGGGCAAGCAGTGACGCTGCGGGACTTTCGGACGGCCAATCGGTTCAACGTGATCGGTCGGCTCGACGAGGTCGACTGTCCCGCGACAGCCATCGTCGGCGAGTACGACCAACTGACGCCGCTCCGGTATCACCAGCATTTCGGCGATGCGCTGGCCGACTGTTCGGTGCTCAGGATTCGGAACGCCGCCCATCTCGCCATGCTCGAACAGCCACAGGCGTTCAACGGGGCGCTGTCGGTGGTTCTCGACCGGATCAGTCGGTAGTTTCGAGGTCGCCGATCTCCTCCTCGACGTGGCTGTGTTCGGCCGCCGGGAACTCACCGTCCTGGACGGCCTCCCGGTAGGCGTCGACGGCCGCGCGCATCTCGCCGGCCACATCGCCGAACTGCTCGGCGAACGGCGGGAGTTCCTCGCCGAACCCCATCACGTCGGTGCCGACGAGCACTTGCCCATCGCAGTGCGGGCCCGCGCCGATTCCGATGGTCGGAATGTCGAGGGCCGCGGTGATCTGTTCGGCGACGTTCGCCGGGACGTGTTCGAGCACGAGCGCGAACGCGCCGGCGGCTTCGTGCTCGCGCGCGAGCGAGAGGATCTCCCCGGCGGCCTCGGTCGTCGTTCCCTGTCTGGTGTAGCCGCCGAGTTGGTTGACGTGCTGGGGAGTGAGGCCGAGATGGGCCATCACCGGAATCCCGAGTCCGGTGAGGCGGTCGGTGATGTCGACGGTGTGGGGGCCGCTTTCGAGTTTGACGGCGTCCGCGCCGGCCTCCTTGAGCATTCGGCCCGCATTGTGGACTGTCTCGCCCTCGTCGACGCCCACCGAAAGAAACGGCATGTCGGCGACGACCAGCGCCTCGTCGGCCCCGCGGACGACCGCCGCGGTGTGGCTGGTGGCCTCTTCGAGCGTTACCGGCAGGGTGTCCTCGTAGCCCAACACCGCGTTGCCCATGCTGTCGCCGACCAGAATCACGTCGATCCCGGCGGCGTCGACGATGCGGGCGGTCAGCGCATCGTAGGCCGTCAGCATCGTGATGGGCCGGTCCAGATCGCGGAGCCCACGGGTCGTGGTCATACCCCGGCGTATGGTTCGGGGGCGATAAAATAGTTCGATACCGAACCGCCACACAGTAGTAGTCGTAGCGTGAGGTCCGCGTGTGGCAGATCTCGTCGAGACAACCGACCCCGATGGCGTCGACTTCGGCTGGGTGATGCAGGTCACCTTCGTCGTCACCATCCTCGTCGGTGCGCCCATCGTCGCCGTCCTGTCGGTATTGGTCGAGTTGCCGACGTGGGGCGCACGCGTGAGCTTCGCGGTCCGCGTCGGCGCGCCGATCTGGTTTCTGACCGCTATCTCCGTCTTTCTGTATGCGAAGTACAAGCTCGACGACAAATCCGACGAACCGTCGACACAACCCGAGTAGCCGGTTCCTACGCCCATTCGCCCCTCGGTTAGTCGACGCCTACTTATAACCCGAATCGGAGCCGCTGGCACACTCTCGGTCCGTGTCTCAGACGCGTCTGAAGTCGACGCCCGCGCGCTCGGCGGTCGTTCCATCTCGCGGCGAGTCGCCGACGAAGATCGCCCCGCCGGGGTCGACGCCGAGTTCCGAGAGCGTCGCCAGCAGTGGCTCGGGGTCGGGTTTGTGGGTGGCGACCGAATCCCGACCGATGACCGCGTCGACCCCCGACGCCAGATCGTGGCTATCGAGAGCGATCCGGCAGGCGCGTTCGCAGTTCAGCGAGCAGACGCCGACCGGCACCGACCGATCGAGGAGTTCGTCGGCGAGCGACAGCCGAACCGAGTCGCGTGCGCCAGTGTGTTCGTGCTCACTGATCGCTGCCTCGACCTCGCTGGCGATCCCATGGC
Source organism: Halohasta sp. (assembly GCA_046482755.1). Classification (GTDB taxonomy): domain Archaea; phylum Halobacteriota; class Halobacteria; order Halobacteriales; family Haloferacaceae; genus Halohasta. The sequence continues at coordinate 3,596 of JAWOEO010000226.1, forward strand.
GTTCGGCCCGCTCCATGAGTCCCCAGAGGTTCGCGCCGGCGGCGTCGACGCCCGCGCGTTCGTAGACCGCGATCACGTCGTCGGCGACGGCCTGCCAGTCGACGGCCAGCCGGACCACCGTGCCATCCAGATCGTAGACGACCGCGTCGTATGCGTCCATACCCGTCGCTGGGTCGGCGTACTCAAAGCGGTGTCGACGGCTCAGGCGATGCCGAGCCCGCCGAGGAGGAGCCGGACACCGATCACCGTCAGCAGCCCGAGGACGACTCGCCGGCGAACGGGCGTGGTCACCCGACTCCGGAGGCGGCTCCCGACGGCGACGCCGCCAACTGCAGGGACCGACGCTAGCACTGAGAGCCCCACCACGGTCAGCGAGGGGTAGAGCCCCAACACTCCCGCTGCCCCCACACGGATCGCGTTGATCCCGAGAAACACCAGCGCCACGACGCCGACGAAGAGGCTGTGGGAGAGGTCTCGGCTCCGCAGATAGGCGACGAGCTGGACCCCGACGTTGGTCGCACCGAACAGGACCCCCGAAACCGAGCCAACGGCGACCTGCGCCGGTCGACCGTCGAGTGTCGACCCATCGCCACCCAGTGGTGGCAGGGGAACCACCTGCTGTTGGCTCGCCACGAACCCCAGCGTGATCAGTCCGAGGCCGATCCGGAGCGGCTGATCCGGCAACGCGTCGAGGACGATCATCCCGACGATAGTGCCGACGAGCGCCGAGGCCACCAGCGGACCGAACCGTCGTCCGCAGGTATGCAGTTCGTCGGCCGACAGCTCGCTGACAAGCATGGCGTTCGCAGCCACCATCGGGATGATCATCAACACGACCGCAACCGCCGGGTCGACGACCGTCGCCAGCGCCATCGTGCCGACGACCGCGAACCCGAACCCCGCCAGCCCGTTGACCGCCCCGGAGACGACGATAATCAGGGCGAACAGTCCGAGAAACTCGGCTGACAGGAGGACGGTCATCGATACTCTGGCTTAATAACACCAGTGGCAGTTTATAAAGAGCGCTCCGTCGTGCGTGAAGACTGCACATCGCGGGGGTAGCACTACCGCGCCGCCAGCGTCGAGGGATCAGCCGCAGTGGCGTCGACCCCGAGCGATCAGCAGTCCTTCACGGACGAACAGGCTCCCGAGGACGACGAGGCCGGCAGCGAGGAGGAGGGTGCGACCGCTTACCGGAACCGAGCCGGCGAGGAGCCGCCGGCCGGTCGACCAGACGACAAGCCCGCCGCAGACGCTCATCGGGATGCCGAGGGCGAGATCACAGTACCGGCTGCTGGCGGCACCGAGGACGACGAGAGCGAGCAATCCGACAAAGAGTGCCGGGTCGATGCCTGCTGCGAGGATCGGACTGTAGGTCGGCCGCACCGTCGAGACGGCCAGCAGGCCGACGAACACGAACCACGCGCCGAGCAGATGGCCGACATCTCGGTCGGAGTACTGGAGGGCCACACACCGACTACCGGCACAGCAGGCCTAAAACTCCGGAAATTCAGGGTCTCGAACCACGAACGCGGTGAGTGTCACTCCCAGAAGGGATACAGCTCGTCGCGCCCGCCGTCGACGATCCGCTCGCCGTCGAGCACCAGCGCCCCCTGTTCAGGGTCGGCGGGCTCGGTAAGCTCGCCGATGACGGCGGCCTCGATCCCCTGGTCGGCCAGTCGTGAGCGGGCCGCCGTGGCCTCGCTTTCGGGGACCGCCGCGAGCAGCGCCCCCGAGCCGAAAACCCGGAGGGGGTCGACTCCCATAGCCTCACAGACGGCGGCAGTCTCGGGACGGATCGGCACCGCCGCGCGGTCGACGACGGCGTCGACGCCGGCGGCCGCGGCCAACTCGACGAGCCCGGTGACGACGCCGCCCTCGGTGGGGTCGTGCATCCCGGTGGCGACCTCGCGGATCGCTCGGGAGTCATCGAGAATACTGATCTCCTCGAAGAAGCCGGCGGCCCGCTCGATGGTGGCGTCGTCGACGCCCGCGACCCGGAGATCGGCGGCGAAATCCGTGGCGATGATACCGGTGGCCTCGATGGCCGCTCCCTTCGTAAGCAGGAGTGCGTCGCCGGGCTCGGCACCCCCGGTCGGCACGTGGCGGTCGGTGCGGCCGAAGGCCGTCAGGCTGAGCAGCGGCCGGGAGAGCGCCGGAACGTACTCGGTGTGACCGCCGACGATCGTCACCCCGAGGTCGTCCGCGGCGGCATCGAGTTGGTCGGTGAGCGTGGCGACCGTCTCGGGGTCTTCGTCGGGCAGAAAGACGACGTTCGTCAGGAACTCAGGGTCCGCGCCCGCGGCAGCGATGTCGTTGCAGGCGACGTTGACCCCGAGGGTGCCGGCGGCCTCGGCGGCCAGCGAGATGGGGTCGGAGCTGACGACCAGCGTCTCCTCGCCGAGGTCGATCGCCGCGGCGTCCTCGCCGTAGGCCGCGCCGGTCACCAGCGCCGGGTTCGACGCGCCGGTCCGGTCGACGATCGTCCGCAGCGTCTCCGGATCGAGCTTGCCGATCATCGACCGATCCTCGGCGCGCGGCGGCCTTGTAGCTGCCGAGTCGGGCTCACTCGTCGACCAGTTCGATCCCCAGTTCGAACTCGATCTCGCGGATCACCGAGCCACCGACGCCCGCGCGGGCGGCCCGGCCCTGTTCGACCGCCAGATACGTCTCGGCCTCGACGTCGAGTTCGTCGGCCAACTCGTCGACGGTCAGCCCGGCGTCCTGTCTGGCGGTTTCGACGCGCTCGTCGTAGTCGGCGACGAGATACGGCAGCCGGTCGCGCTCGTAGTTCGTCCCCTCCTGTTCCCAGTGTGAAGAGTCCCCGCGGCCGGCGTCGTAGATCTCGGCCTGTTTTTGCGCCGCCCGTTTCTTCCGGTCGCTGGGGCCGTCGCTGCTGCCACTACTACTGCCGCTGCCCCTGCCGCTGCCGCCGGAGCCACCCTGTCGACCCGAATCACGTCGACTGTCGTCGTGCGGCGAGCAGTCCGGACAGACGAGCAGTTCCGCACCGGCCACGTTGGCCTTGCTGAGCCGGCTGCTTTCGGCCCCGCAGAGTTCGCAGGCGTCGCCGTCGTCGCTCCCGCCGCCGCCCCCGGTCGAGTATTTCGCCATACCGCTACCTTGGACCGTGGGGTGTTTAATCTTGACCGCCCGCACCGCCACTCTCGTCGGTCGAGTCGGTCTCGTCGACCCAGTAGTCGACCGCGTCGTCCTGTCTGTAGTACCCCTCCAGACTGCGCGACTCGCGGCCGCCGGGCGGCGAGCCGACGTAGACGCCGACCTTCTCGGAGTCCGGGTAGACCGTCACGTCGGGCTCGACCATCGTCGAGACAACGAGATAGCGGAGCCGGCCCGCCGAATCGTTGATTACGCGGTGGGCCCCCGACTCGTCGGCCGGGAAGGTGACGTAGTCGCCCTGCCGGAGTTCGTGCATCTCGCCGTCGGCCCGGAGGGACCCCGAGCCGGCCAGCACGAACAGCGCCTCCTCGTTGGCGGTGTGGTAGTGGTAGGGCCACGCGCGCTCACCAGTCGGGAGTTCATAGAGGCTACAGCCGAGTCGGTCGGCGTCGACGGCCTCGCCCAACTGCTTGCGCCGGAGATCCATCCCGCCGTCGTCCTGTGTCGTCCACGTCAGATCGTCGACGTTGGTTTTGTGCATACGGTTGGTGTCTCTGTCGACGCTATTGACAGTTCCCCGGCGTCGGTCCCGGCGAGGGTTGCCGAAGGGTTGCATTTATCACCGCTCCAGCGTAACTGGAGATAATGCGAACTCCGATGAGCGGTTCTCCCGGCGAGTTGGGTCGACTCGAAGCCAACAACACGGACGTTTTCGGCCCGGAGATCGGCGACTTCTCCGGTCAGGGCGGCCAACACAGCGCAGGTGACACCGAGGATGCGACGATGAAGACCGGGACGACCACCGTCGGCCTCAAGACGGAGGACGGCGTTGTCCTGGCGACCGACATGCGCGCGAGCATGGGGTACATGGTCTCCAGCAAAGATGTCCAGAAGGTCGAAGAGATCCACCCGACGGGCGCACTCACCATTGCCGGCTCGGTGTCGGCGGCCCAGAACCTTATCTCCTCGCTCAAGGCAGAAGTTCGGCTCTACGAGGCCCGCCGCGGCGAGGACATGAGCATGCAGGCACTCTCGACACTCACCGGCAACTTCCTGCGGTCGGGTGCGTTCCTCATCGTCAGCCCGATCCTCGGCGGCGTCGACGAGGAGGGCAGCCACATCTACTCCATCGACGCTCTCGGTGGCACGACCGAAGAGGACTACACCGTCACCGGCTCGGGCAGCCAGTTCGCCCTCGGCGTGCTCGAACAGCAGTACGAGGAGGGGCTGTCCATCGAGGAAGCCGAAACCATCGCGGGCAACGCGATCAAGACGGCGATCGAACGCGATCTCGCCTCCGGCAACGGGATCAACGTCGCCGTGGTCACCGACGAGGGCGTCGACATCACGCGGTACGACGATGTCGACGAGATGATCTAACCGGCCGTAGCTCCCTTTCGGTTCGTCTCAGTCGACGAGCGGTACGTGTCGACCTGTAAACTATTTGTGCGTGAAGTATATGACGCCGGGACATAGACCCACATGTGAATGAGTATCACAGGGTTACAAACCCGGCTCGGGGAGCCGTCTCCACAGGAGCTGTTCGGGCTGGCGCTTGCGGGCGGGGTCGTGGTCCTCGTCGCCGACCTCGTCAGGCTCGTCGTCGTCGGTGAGTTGGCGTTCGACCGCCTGCTGTCGCTGCTGTGGAACGGCTTGGTCGACTCGCTGTACATCGGCTTGGCGGCGATCGGCCTCTCGATGACCTACAGCATCCTCCGGTTTGCCAACTTCTCGCACGGCGATCTCCTGACTGTCGGCGCGTTCAGCGGCTGGACGGTCGCCTATCTGCTCGGCGGTATCGGGGCCGCCGGCTTCGGGAGTCGAGTGGTGTTGTACGCCGACGGGTCGACCAGCGCTGGCGCGCTCCGCATGAGCATCGTCGCCTCGCCGCTG
>JAWOEO010000271.1:0-7678 GCA_046482755.1 Halohasta sp.
CACGCACCGGACGGGCCTCTCTCGGCGTCGCCGCCTTTTCGCACCGCGACGCGTTCCTGCGCTGGGCCGAAGGCCGAGACGATCTCGACGGCTACGTCGTCCAGCCACGCTTGGAGGGGGCGGAGTACGGCATGGACGTCGTGAACGATCTCGACGGCGAGTACGCGGGCTCCCTCGGGCGCCGGAAGCTCCGCATGGTCGCCGGTGAGACGGACCGCGCCGTCACCGTCGTCGACGCTCGACTGGACGAAGCCGGCCGCCGGCTCTCCGCGGCCGTGGGGCACCTCGGGCCTTTCGACGTGGATCTTCTCGATGTCGAGGGGCACCTGGAGATCATCGACTTCCTCACCGAGCAGTTTGCCGAGAAAGCCGACCGACCGGAAGGCGATGGCGACCGCCCCCGCCAGCGGCCCCGACCCGAGGATGACGACGAAGATCAGCGCCCAGATGATGGTGTTGACCGACCGGGAGACGGTGACGAGCAGCTTGCCGAGCCAGTAGGTCGCGGGGTTGGGCGTGGTGTTTTCGGCGGCCAACAGCGCCACCGGGATCGACAAGACGAGTGCCCCAGCGGTCCCGAGGGCGGCGATATGGATCGTCTCGATCAGCGGCTGTATGATCTGCGGCGTGTAGGCCACGTCGGGCGGATACATCCGCGTCAGGAGGTCGGCGACCTCCCGGGGGACGGTGTCGAGGGTGACGAAGTCGATGGCCATGAACCGCCAGGAGACGATCACGGTCACGGCGACGGCCAGCCAGCCGACGAAGCGGCCGAGGCGCTGTTTCCGGTCGAACCGGTCCCAGCGAACCGTCTGGCTCGACATTACTGGTACCTCCGTCGCACGACCGCACTGACGCCCTCGGCGACGAGCACGACTGCGATGATCGCCAGCAGGATCGCCGAGACGTAGCCGAAGTCGTAGCGGTTGAACGCGGTCAGGAGGACCGACCCGATCCCGCCCGCGCCGACGATGCCGATAATCGTCGACGTCCGGATGTTGATATCCCAGCGGTAGACCGACAGCCCGGCAAACCGGGGAACGATCTGTGGGACGACCCCGTACAGCAGCACCTGAAGCGGCGAGCCACCCGCCGCCCGGACCGCCCTGACGCTGCCCATGTCGATGTCCTCGATGTCCTCGGCCAGCAGTTTCGAAAAGAAGCCGACCGTTTTGAACGTGATCGTGATGATGCCAGCCAGCGGGCCGAAGCCGACGGCCTTGACCGCGATGATGGCGACGATGATCGCGTTGAACGCCCGCGAGACGGAGATCAGGCCACGGTTAACGACGTAGAGCGGTTTCGGCGAGATGTTCTCGGCGGCCATGAAGGCGATGGGGACGCTCACGACGATGCCGGTGAGCGTTGAGACCATCGCCATCGCCACGCTTTCGAGCATCTTGTCGACGATCCGCGTCGTCTGTCTGGGGGTCGCCTCCGGCGGGAAGAAGTCGCCGACGAGGGTGACCGCGTTGCCTGCGCCGTCGGCGATCCGGGTCGGCGAGACGCCGAGGTCCCACGCCGACCAGACGAAGAAGCCGACGATCCCGGCGTAGACCGCCCACTTGAGTTCGCGGCGGCCGAAGGCGCTGGGCCGTTCCCACGTCCGGTCGCTCGTGGCCACCTCAGACGCCCCCGTTTGCCGACTGCTCCCGCGTGTTGGCGACGACCGGATCCTCGCCGCTGGTGTCGGCGATCCGTGGCTGGTCGTCGCCCGTTGGCGTGGTCGACTCGGATGTGCCGGTCGACCCCGAGGTCTCGGTCGTCACGGGGTCGGCCCCGCGGTAGACGGTATCGAGGCCCCGTTCGTCGAGTTCGTCGGGCGTCCCCTCGAAGACGAGTTCGCCGTCATGGAGGCCGACGATCCGGTCGGCGTGTTCGACCGCGAGGTCGACCTCGTGGATGTTGATCAGCACGGGGACCTCCTGTTCGGCAGCGATCTCGGTCAGCAGCTCCATCACCGTCTCGGAGGTCTCGGGATCGAGACTGGAGGTGGGTTCGTCGACCAGCAGGATCTTGGGCTGTTGGATCACTGCGCGGGCGATGCCGACGCGCTGGCGCTGGCCGCCCGACAGTTCGTCGACGCGCTTGTCGGCCATCCCGCCGAGGCCGACGCGGTCGAGGATCTCGTAGGCCCGCTCGATGTCGTCGGCCGGGAACGTCCGGCGGAACGCCTGCCACGCCGACACATAGCCCAGCCGTCCGGTGAGGACGTTCTCCATGACGGTGAGCCGCTCGACGAGGTTGTACTCCTGGAAGATCATCCCGATATCCCGTCGGGCTGCTCGGAGGGCGTCGTCGCCGAGGGCCGTGAGTTCGGTCGAATCGAGCCACACCTCGCCCGCAGACGGCTCGGTGAGCCGGTTGACACACCGGATGAACGTCGACTTGCCCGCGCCGCTGGGGCCGATCATCGCCACGGTCTCGCTGCCTTCGACCCTCAGGTCGACGCCCTGCAGAGCCTCGTCGCCGGTCGGGTACGTTTTCCGGAGGTCGGAGACGGCAAGCATGCTTAGAGGTTCCCCTGCTCGTACTCGACCTCGTTGTACCCCTGGATCGTCGAGATGTCGTACCAGTGCCGTCGGTACTCGATGGGCAGGAACTGGGTGTAGTCGGTCCGCTCGGCGTAGTCGGTCCCCGAGAAGTCGCTGTCGAGCCACGCCGCCTCGATCCCCTCGACGATGTCGGGATGGAGGTTGTACCGGTAGGTAATCGGGCCGTTGGGGAACGGGTTGGAGGCCCAGACCACCTTGAAATCGCTGAATTCGAGGGTGCTGTCGCCCTCGACGGTGTCCTTCAGACAGGTCGAACAGATCGGCCCGGCGTCGTAATCGCCGGCGGCGATCCCACGGGCCGTATTGGAGTGACCGCCCGAGAAGTTCACCTCGTAGTCCTCCTCGGGAGTGACATCGAACTCCTGGTCGAACAGCGCCGAGGGGGCCTGGTGGCCGGAGTTCGAGGAGGGTTCGGCGTGGGCGACGGTGACGTTGTCACTGGCGAAATCCTCGACGCTCTGGATGTCGTCGGCGTCGGCGCGCGTGGTCGCAAACAGCCGGTAGCCGAACGCGCCGTCCGAAGCAAGTCCCACGGCGAAGGGGACCGCCCCGGCGAGGTTGACCGCGAAGGCGGTCGCCCCCGTCGAGAAGTTGGCGATGTGGGCCCGCTCGGAGCGCATCGCCTCGACGGAGGCGGCGTAGCTGTCGACGCGGCTGTACTCGACGCTCTTGCCGGTCTCCTCCTCGATCCGCTCGAAGACGGCCGCGAAATCCTCCTCGTAGCGCCCCTCGACGTCCTCGCTGGGACTCTCGGTAAAGACGAGCGTGTCGGGGTCGAGGTACTCGCTGTCGTCGCTTGGGGACTCCCGAACCGGGTCGCCGTGGGGGACCTCATCGACCTCGCGGTCGCCCATCCGTTCGAGGTCGGCCTCGCTGCCGCGCTCGTAGCCCGCCTCGATCAGCGGCGTCGCCAGATAGTTGTTCTCGGCCCAGTTGGGATCCGAAAACTCGAACTCGCTGTTGTCGGCCAACATCGGATCGCCGGACTCGGAGCCGCCGGATTCCGAGGCGTCTGCCGTACCGCCCCCATCTTCGCTACCCATACAGCCAGCCAACCCCATCGTCAGGGCGGCCGCGGAACTCTTCAAAAACATCCGTCGACGCGAACGGTTGGTGTCTGCCATCGTTCATCTACTTACGACCTTCCTCCTTGAATTGTTATAATATTTATATTTACGATCGTATAGCAGTCAATTCGACTGGAGACTCCTCCGGAGCACTATTGAGAGTCGGTAGTTCGTGGCGGGTCGGTCTCTCGATACCGGTCGACGGCTCGCTCCCGTCGACCGGGATGTAACGGTCGGCACGGCGGAACGTTTATTAAAATAGCTAATATAGTTACTAATGTCCAATGACGAACACACAATCGTCCGCACGGTCGACCGACGGATGGATCGGGGCGGGAGTCTCCGGGCGCGCGGTCGGTGCCCTCGGGCTCGTTGGGTTGGTGGCACTCTCGGTGCTCGCGGTCGTCACCGGTGTGACGTGGAAACTGCTGGCGATCTCGTGGGTCGCCTTCGCCGCGATGGCGATCGGCGCGCCGCTGGGAGCGCAGGCAGCCCGCCGTGAGCGCCCGCTGGAGACCGTCTGGGGCTACGGCCTCGCCAGCGGGGCGATGGTGACCAGCGCCGCGCTGTTTCTCGTCCCGCAGGCGCTGGGCCAACACGGTCGGTTCGGGAGCCTCGGCATCGCGGTCGGCTTTCTGGCCGGCTACGTCGGCCACACCCTCGGCCACCGGCTGACTCACCTCGATCTGCCGGTCGACCACACGGCGGCGGCGCTGACGGTCCACGCGTTGGCCGCCGGCGCGATCATCGGCGCGATCTACACGGCGATGCCGTCGCTGACCTCGATCCTCGGGGTCGCGCTCGTCTCGCATAAGGCCCCCGCGGGGTACGCCGCCGCGCGCCGACTCGCCGACGAGGGGCGGTCGACCGCCGCACTGCTGTTGCCGGCGGCGGCCGTCGGCCTGATCGCCCTCCCGGTCGGCATGACCGGGTTCGGCCCATCGCCGGTCGTCCGCGGGCTGCTGTTCGGCGTCGCCGCCGGCGTCTTCCTGCATGTCGCCGTCGACCTCCTGCCGGAGTGTTCGGCCGGCAGCGAGAGCTGTCCGGCCGGCGACGAGAGCCACCGGCAGCGCGATCGTCTCCGGGCCCACGCGGCGGTCAGTTCGGTCCTCGGAGCCGCGGCAGTCGTCCTCGCGTGGGTCGGCGTCGCCTTCTAAAAAAGTTCAGTGCCCGTGGGGGTCGGCCGGCTCGCCGGGGAAGTCCTTCTCGCCGGCTTCGATCCGGACCTCCAGCCAGTTTTCCGGTGGGATCAGCGGACACTCGTAGGCGTGGTTGTACGCACACGTCGGGTTGTACGCCATGTTGAAATCCACCAGCCACTCGCCGTCGACGCGGTGGCTGTCGTCTTCGAGGTCGAGATACCGGCCCGCGCCGTAGGTCTCGGTGCCGCTGGTGCCGTCGCGGAACGGCACCCACAGCCGGTCGGCCGCCCGGCTGGGCCGGTAGGCCTGCAGGCTGAACTCCTCGCCGTCGCGTTCGAAACTGAACTCCCCCCACCGGAGGTAGGTCTGCTCGCCGTCGGCGGTGGTCTCGACGGTCACCTCCTCCTTCGTTTCGTGTTCGGCCAGCGGCACCAGAAACCGGTAGTCCGGATCCGGCTCGTAGAACGCCAGCCCCGGAAACGACTCCCCGCGCTGGTCGACCGGCAGCGGTGACCGCGCCGACTCCCTGAAGTACTCGGCCTTCTCGGCCCGTGCCTGTTCGATCCGTTCGGCCCACTCCGTGGGTGACTGTGTCTCGTCGCTCACAACGATTTAGTATTGTGCAGCAAGCACAATAATTCTGCGGGTCGACCGGCCTATCGGGAGAGGGAGACGATGAGGTCGGTGGCGATCCAGCCGTCGCTGTTGCCCTCTTCGGTGAAAACGGTTCGCTCCGGGGAGGCGGTGAGCGCCGACACACGGGGACAGTCGACGTCCTCCTGCGGCGTCTCGCGTGGGTCCGTAGCTTCCATACAGTGGATTAGGTGACCCTAAACGTATATGGGTTTTGGTTGGCCTAAGACGGTCGGGGGCACATCCTTATTCGTGCCGCGTTCCAATCGGTGGTAATGAGTTCTCGTGACCACCCGCGGGACCGCGAGCCGCTCGACGACCGGCTCGACGAGTTGGAGTCGACGCTCGCCGACCTCCGTGCGGAACTCGACAGCGAGCGCCGGCGTGGACCACCCCGACCGCCGAGTCTCGGCGAGCTGCTCCGTTTTACCGAGGAGTACACGATTCCGACGCTGATCGCGTTGCTGGAGGCGACGATCCAGTCGCTGGAGCTGCTCCGGCGGACCCTCCGGCTGGCCGATCCCCAGCGGGCGGTCCGCGAGGAGACCGAGGCCGCCCGCGGGCGGTTCGACCGGCTCGGCAGCGAGGCCGGCAACCAACTGGCGGGGGCGCTCTCGGAGCTCCAGCAGGCCCTTGCGTCGACCGACCTCCCCGAAAACTCCGAGTCCCGCCGGCTCATCGAGGACGCCCGCGATCTAACCGGCGAGATCGAAACCCGGCTCCGGGATGCCGAGGGAACTGTCCGGGACCACCGCGACCGGGAGCGACGGAACCGCGGCCGCGGCGACGATCGCCGCCGCGAGGACGGCCGTGGCTCGCGTGATCGTGGTGTCATGATCGACGTGACCGATGCCGATGGTGGCGAGGAGCCGGCCGATGAGACGACGGCCGAATCGGACGCTCCCGCGGTCGACGTCGAGTCCGAACTGGAGTCGATCAAGGACGAACTCGACCGGGTCGACGCCGCCCACGCCGACGGCGATACTGACCCCGCTGACGGCTCCGCTGATGACGATGCTGACGCCGCCGATCCCGATGTCGACGACGCGGACGGCGACGTCGACGACCCGGTCGACCGGGAATAGCGCCGCTCAGAGTTCGGTCGCGATATAGCGGTCGATTCGGTCGACGAGCGCCGGCCGGTAGGTCCAAAACCCCTTCCAGCAGTTGGCGTCGGTCTCCAGTGCTACCAGCGCGACCGGATCGGCGTCGCTGCCGGCCGCCGGGGTGAAGACGACGAACCACGACCGGCGGTACGGCTCGGCGTCGCCGGCGTGGACCGTCACCGGGAACGCCGACGGGGGGTGCCAGTCGTCGACGCCGTAGACGTGGACGTCGGTCCCGCCCGCGCCGACCGTCCGGTAGACCCGTTCGGTCCCCTGTTCGTCCCTGAGCCGGGAGAGCCGCTGGAACGACGCCCGGAGGGTCCCCCCATCGGCCTCGGCGGCCGTCCGCTCGATCAACCGCGAGATGGCGATCAACAGCAGTTTCTCCTTGTCGGAGGCCGGATAGCCCCGGACCCGGAACGGCACCTCGTCGAGCCCTTCGAGGACCGCCGGCACCGACACCTCATCTAGCGGCCGAGCGCCCGTCTTGTAGACGTCCGAGTTCACCAGCAGCACCGACTGGAGCAACTCCTCGACCGTCGACGCCGCGAGCACTTCCTCGTCGTCGACCAACACGACCAGTTCCTCGTCGGCTGCTGGCAGCCGAAGCTCGTCGACCGGGACTGCGCCCTCGCCGACCACCGATTCGAGCAACTCGTGGACCGCTTCCGAGGAGGATCGGTTGACGAACAGGAGCCGCTTCCGAGGGGCGTCGATCTCGGTGAAGAACTCGCCCAGCCCGGTGGTCATGTCACGGTGCTTCGAGCGACCGGGTAAAATAGCCCGGGGTCCCTCGGCGCTACTCGACCGGGCGGAACCGGTAGCCGTCCCACGCCTGACTGTCGGGCTCGCGGATGCCCGCGCCGGGCTCCCGGAGCTCCGCGGCGTAGACCGGTTCGACGGTGTCGTCGATCTCGACGTCGTCGGTCGTCAGCTGGCCGATCGCCCGCACCGGCTCGCCGTCGACGTCGAACTCCACGATGCCGAGGTGGTTCGGCTCTCGGACGCCGGGCGGTGTCGCCGTCGACGTGGTCCACGTAATGAGGGTCGCCGTATATTCGCTGAGGTCGACGGTGTCGACGGGCTCGTTGCCGTCCGGCCCGACCGGATGCGGCGGGTAGAGGATGCTCCCATCGGGGTAGCGGGCGGCTTCCATCGGCGGCTGTTCGTCCGTG
>JAWOEO010000306.1:0-2814 GCA_046482755.1 Halohasta sp.
GACCCGCCGCGGGCGTACGCCGAGCGGTTCCTCTCGCCGGCGGCCGTCGACGCGGCGCGAGGGCTTCGGCAGGCCCCCCGGGCGTTCGACGTCGGGGAGTACGACTGTTCTGAACGGGAGTGGGAGCTGCTTCGGGGGCTCTACCGCGGCGAGTTGGCCTACGTCGACGCCCAACTCGCCGAGCTCCGCGAGTCCCTCCGGGCGGCCGGCGAGTGGGACCAAACGGTGATCGTGGTGATCGGCGATCACGGCGAAAACATCGGCGAACACGGCTTTTTCGGCCACCAGTACAACCTCCACGAGACCCTCCTCCACGTGCCGCTGGTGATCGCTGGGGGCCCGTTTCGGGACGGCAGCCAGTACGAGAACTACGTCCAGTTGCTCGATCTCGTGCCGACGCTGTTGGAGACGGCCGGTATTTCGGCCCCGAAGCTAAGGATGCAGAGCCAGGGGCAGTCGATACATCCGGCGTCGTCGACGCCGCCACGGACGGCCGTCTACGCCGAACACGTTCAGCCCCGACCTGACGTCGAGGCGCTCGAAGCCCGGTTCGGTGACCTCCCTGCGACGGTCCAGGAGTTCGACCGCTCGCTCCGGGCGATCCGCACCGACCGCGCGGCCTACGTCAGGGGATCGGACGGCACCCAATGGCTGTATCCGACTACCGAGACGGGCGAACATTACAACCGGGTCGACCGGCGGCCGGCACTGGCCGCACAGCTCGACACGCGGCTCGACGACTGGCTGGGCAGCGTCGAGCGGGACCAGCCGACCGGGAGCGATGCCGAGGTGAGCGCCGCGACCGAGCGCCGACTCGCGGAGTTAGGCTATCTCTAGCCATCGGTAGGAAGCGCATTCGGAACCCACTTGCGGAGCGAATCGCCGACCCGATCCATCCAGTCGACCAGCCGCCGGGCCATGTCGGCCTGGATGTCGGCGTAGGCCGGATGGTCGACGAGGTTCCGGAGTTCGTGGGGGTCGGCCTGCAGGTCGTAGAACTCGTTGCGGTCCGGCCCGTTGTAGACGAACTTGTACCGGTCGGTCCGGACCAGCCGTTGGCTGTAGAGGCCGAACTCGTCGCCGTGGTACTGGGCGTACACCGAGTCGGGCCAGTCGGCCGGCGTCTCGCCGCGGAGGAGGGGCTGAATACTCCGGGCGTGAAGCTTCTCGGGGATGTCGACCTCGGCCCACTCCAGAAACGTCGGCATGAGGTCCTGCAGGCGGACGAACGCGTCGGACCGACTGCCGGGCTCGACGACACCCGGCCAGCGGACGACCAGCGGGATCCGGTAGGTTTCCTCGTACATCATCGGTCCCTTGTTGAACAGGCGGTGGGAGCCGGTGAGATCACCGTGGTCGGCGGTGTGGACGACCGCCGTTTCCTCGGCGAGCCCGAGGTCGTCGACCGCATCGAGCACCCGGCCGATCTGGTCGTCGATCAACGTCATGAAGCCGAAATACTTGGCGACGGCTTCGGCCCATGTCTCCCAGTCGAAGGCCGCAACCCCTCGGTAGTGGAGGTACTGCTCGTGGGCCCGCGGCTTGCCGTCGAACGTCTCGGCGTAGTTGCCCCACGGTTCGATATCGTTCGGATCGTACATCGAGGCATAGGGCTCGGGGACGACGTAGGGATGATGGGGACCGAGGAAGTCGGTTCGGTGGAAACAGGGTGTGTCATCGTCGACCCAGCGTTCCAGCGCGTTGATCGTCCGCTCGGCCAAGAAGTAGGGTCGGGAGGCCTCGACCGGGACCGGATCGGTGCCGGCGACGAGAGTGCCGTCGTCGCCCGAGCCGGTATACAACCGATCCTCGACGTCGGGTTCGGGCACGCGAATATCTTGGGACTCCCGGTAGTGTTCGAAGGCGACTTCGAAGTTGTCGTGGTGGTAGTCGCTGCCGCCGAAGTAGCGGAACCCGAAGTCGCCGGGGGTGTGGTTGTGGCTGACGTGCCACTTGCCGAGATAGGTGTTGGTGTAGCCACTCTCGGCGAGCAGTTCGCCGAGCGTCGGGAGGGAATCGGGGAGGTCGGTCCGGATCGCATCGGCCTCGTGGCTGTTGTTGAGCAGCCCGTGTGCGTGGGGGTAAAGCCCGGTTAACAAAGAGGCTCTGGCGCTCGTGCAGATGCTCGTCGGCGTGTAAGCCGAGTCGAACCACATCCCTTCCGCGCGGAGGCGATCAATGTTCGGCGTCTCAACCGGCAGGCCGTCGGGAGCCACGAGGTCGGCGCGCTCTTGATCGGTCAAAAGCAGGAGGACGTTCGGTCGGCTGGCGGACATGGCGTCGACTTCGATGTCCGCAGTCAAAGATCGGATGCCCGGTCGACTGACCAGTCGACAGGTGTGAAAACAAACGGAGAACGCACAACCAACGACTGCAACCGAACGTCAGCGCGGGTTACTCGTCGTCCTTGTCTTCGTCCGCGTCCTCGAAGTCGGCGTCGACGTACTCATCGCCCTCACCGGCTGCGCCCTCGGCACCGGGGCCGAAGCCGCCCTCGGGGCCTGCACCTGCGCCGCCGGCACCGGCCTGTGCCTGCTGGGCCTGCTGTTGGTACATCTGCTTGCCGATCTCTTGGAGTTCCTTCGAGAGCGCCTCGGTGGCGTCCTGTAGCTCCTCGGTCTCGGCGTCCTCGTCTTCGAGGACGTCCTCGACGTCGTCGATCGCATCGCGGATGTCGGCTTCGAGGTCGTCGTCGACCTGCTCTTCGTTCTCTTCGAGCAGCGCATCGAGGCCCGCGCCGCCCTCGATGGTGATCGACTCGGCGTTGCCCGAGCCCTGATCCTCCGCCGAGACGTTGACGATGCCGTCGGCATC
>JAWOEO010000313.1:0-4745 GCA_046482755.1 Halohasta sp.
GTCGACGGCGGGATCGCCTGTATCAACGTCGGCGATGCAACCCGGAGCCTCGATGGCTCCTTTCGGCGCTACCAGAACCACAGCCGGATCACCGCGGCGTTCGACGATCGGGGGTTCGAGCCGCTGCCGTCGCTGCTCTGGCGGAAGCCGACCAACAGCGCGACCAAGTTCATGGGATCGGGGATGTTGCCACCGAACGCCTACGCCACGCTCGAACACGAACACGTGCTGGTGTTCCGTAACGGTCCCGCCCAGCGCGAGTTCGAGCCGCGGGCCGACCGCCGCTACGAGGCCGCCTACTTCTGGGAGGAGCGCAACCGGTGGTTCAGCGATCTCTGGACCGACATCACCGGCCGTCATCAAGGCCTTGCCGGCGTCGACAGTCGCGATCGGTCGGCGGCCTACCCGCTTGCGATCCCCTACCGGCTGATCAACATGTACTCGGTGTATGGCGACACGGTGTTCGATCCCTTCTGGGGCACCGGGACGACGACGCTCGCGGCGATGGCCGCCGGCCGGCACTCGGTCGGCAAGGAGCTCGATCCCGCCTTCGAGTCGACGTTCGCCGACCGGGTCGACCGAGTCGGCCAGTTGGCCGACCGCCTTCTCGCCGACCGGCTCGGCGCACACGAGGCGTTCGTCGACGAGCGTCGCGCCGATGGCGAGAGCTTCGACTACGAGGCCGACAACTACGGGTTTCCGGTGATGACGAAACAGGAGGTGCCGATCCGGCTGTTCGGGGTCGACAACGTCGAACGCACGGCGGCGGGGTACGGCCTCACACACGAGCCGGTGGGGGCCGATTGGCGGGCCGATCTCGATGTCGACCGCGACGATCGGTAGCCGGTTCGATCAGTACCGCGACGGCAGGAACGCGAGGGCGATCAGCGTGCCTGCGAACAGTAGCGCGGTGAACGAGGTGTAGCGGAAGCCGGTCAGTCGCTGGGAGAACTGCTCCTGTTCGGCGACCTGTGCCTCGTACTCCGTCGTATCGCTCGTCAATTGGAGCGTGCTGGCGTCCGGCAGGAAGCTGAGGTACTCAGTATCGTCGGCCAACTCGACGGTCCCCTCGTGGCTGAGACTTTCCGTGTTGGTCTGGTCTTCGGTCCACGTGAGCGTCGCCTGGCCGCCGCTGATCTCGTCGACGGTCACCGTCTGGTTGTTGTAGGTGAAGCGGTCGCCGACGCTGTAGCTACCGGTCGTCGGGGCCGGGAAGTACTCCTCGGCCGGGACGAGGTCCTCCTCACTACCGCTGGTGACGACGACGTACTCACCGTCGTCGCGTTCGATCGTCTCGTTGTCGGCGTTCGGATCGTCTTCGAGGATCGCCTCCCGGTCGATCGGCTCTTGGAGGGTCATCGAGGTTGCGTTCTCGTCTTCGATCAGCACTTCCCACTCCCTGTCGTCGACCTCGACGGTATCCTCGTTGGCCCACGTCTCGCTCATCTCGACGTCGGTTTCGGTCCACTCGACGGTCCCAGAGACCGAGCCGTCGCTCTCCTCGATGCTGGTGACGGTGTACTCCTGACCGCCGGCGGTGAAGCTGTCGCCCTCGGCGAGTTCGTACTCGGTGTCGTCGAGGGTGATCGTTGGCTCTTCGGCCGTCGCGAGAAGCGTGTATGACGCTGCCGCGATAAGGACAAAGAACGCGACATACACTGCCACAGCGCGTCGTTGCATACGGCAGCCAACGAACAGCCGCCGTATAACGATTACTAAGCTCGCCTCCGAACATCGGGGTCGACCCCGGTGTCAGTCCTGGCTGTGGGCCGCTGGCCGGCCGACCGACTCGGTGTCGTAGGCGACCGCCTCGGGCCACGCCGGCTCGTCGTCGGTCTCGGCGGGCTGGAGGGCGAACGCCGTCCCGGTCTCGGTGTAGAGACTCGGGGCCGCCCGGCTCCGGTCGAGCGTGTAGCCCAGCGGCAGCGTCCGCTCGGCGTCGGTCGGCGTGAGTCGGAACGACGCGGGGAGTTCGACGGCGACCGTGCCGGCGGGCTGGATCGTAAGCTGTTCGGCCAGCCGGTAGCGGTCGTCGGCGGTGTCGACGAGCGTCGGGGCCGGTAGCGCGACCGGCTCGTGACTCGTGTTTGCGATCGTGAGTTCGACGCCGTCGTGCCCGCTTGCAGGGCCGGTGTCGGCGACCGCGAGCGCCGAGCGCTCGGTCAACACGCGCTCGTAGCGGTCGTAGACGACGACCGTGGCGACCAGCCAAACCGACAGGGCGACCGCAACGGTCACCACGGGGTCGACGCCCAGCAGCCGAATCCCAGCACCCGTGGCCGCGGCGATCAGATAGCCGACCAACAGGGCGATCGTCCGGGTTTCGAGATGTCGGAGCTCGGCGTACCGCCGCCATTTGCCGCCGTTATGGTCGCGTTCGCCGTCGACGGTCGACCGGGGACGGGCCAGCCCCCAGTAGGTGCCGGCGGGCCATGCGAGGAGCCCACCGACCGCGGGCAGCCACCACGGGACTGGTCTGAGAAGCACGACGCCGGCGATGATGCCGCCGGCGATGACCGCCGAACCGAGGCCGATGAGCACGGCCTGCGTACGTCGGGTGAGTCCGTGCCACCGTGCGGCAAGCGGGCCACCGACTGATTCGGTCCACAGCGCCTGCAACTTCGCCCAGTTGCGCGCGAGCACGCGTCCGAGAAGTCCCAGTGCGAAACACGCCGCGAACGCCTGGACGAAGACGGCCACGAACGCCGGCCGGTCGAGCCACTCGGGGAGCACCGCGAGCCGACCGGGGTCGACGACCGCGCCGACGATAGCCGTCACCACGGCGGCGACGACCAACGAGACAACCGTGAGTCGAGCGTACCGTTTGGCGTATTTTTTGCCCGCCTTCCGAACCTGTTTAATCGACATTTGTGCCGTCTGGACCGGTTATCGTACTTAAATTATCGCAGCGGTGAAAGGATTATAGGGCCGGGGGCCGTCGGTTGCGGCCGATGGCCGGATACACCGCGATTGCGGACGTCAGTGAGACGCTGCTGGGCGTCCTCCGCGACCGGATCGAGGGCTGCGAGGAGGCGGTGTCGCTGGGTCCCGACTCGGTATCGCTGGTCGACCCCGAGACGGTCGAGGCGGACTCCGAAACGCGGCTGTCGCTGTCGCTCTACCGGATCGAGGAGAACGCCTCGCTTGCCAACACCGACCTGAACCGGACCGCCGATCCGTCGATCCGGCAGGACCCCCCGCTCGCACTCGACCTGTACTATCTGGTGACCGCCCACTCGGCCGGCACCGGTGCGGATGCGACCGGCCGGACGGTCGCCCAGCAGCGGCTGCTCGGGTTGGCGATGCAGACGTTCCACGACAACGCGGTGCTGGGCGGCGACCGGCTCGGGGACCCGTTCGAAGAAGACGCCGAGTTGCAGGTTTCGCTCGTCGACACCGGCATCGACGAGCGGTCGGCGCTGTGGTCGCGGCTGCCGGAGACGGCGTTGACGCCGTCGGCGATCTACCACGTCGGGCCGGTGTTGGTCGACTCCCGGCGGCGCGAGGAGATCACGCCCGTCACCGACCGGGAGACGAATCTCTCCCGAGACGCCGATTCCTGAGCGACGACCCCCACCGGCTGGGCCGGCCTTCGTCCGAGATTTTAAACCGGAGACGGCAGCCACTGTGTCCTACCAGTCCGTCATGTCCCGACCCAGCCAGCATGACTCGAACGGAGCGGAAGCGCCGTGACCGACGACCGACCCTCCGTGGCCGGCGACTCCGCTATCGAGCCGCGGCTCCGTGCGATCGGTCGGACCGATCCGGTCGACGGCGACGGCCGGTCGACCGTCGGCATCGATCCAATCTCGGGAAGCAGTATCCGCACGACGACCGACCACGCCCTGGCAGTCGGCCTCGGCGGCGGGATCGGCAACAGGATCGGCGGGTTTGCGGGCCGGCTTCGGCTCACGGTCGGCCGGGTTGACAGCCCCGCCCGGCTCACGTTTCGCCACTTGGGTTCATCACCGGGTGAGCCTCCCGCCGACGGGCCGGCAGCCTCCCCGCACGCCGGCGAACCGTTGGCCCGCGACCACGTTCCCCCCGGCGATCCACAAGTCGACGCGGCGGCTAACCACTATTCCGGGAACGCGTCCGATCACCACTCTGTCCCGGTTTCCGACCACCAGTCTGTCGACCCGATATCTCCCGAACAGCACTCATCGGCAACCGCTTCCAACACACCGCCCACACGGTCGACAACTGTGACTCCGGTTCGAGCGAACCGCTCGCTCGGCCAGCCGAATCCGACCGTTGACACCGGTGTCGACGCCGTTCCCGCACCCTCCCACGGCTCCACTACCGGTGGCTCCCATCCGTCGCCTGCCGGCCGCCGGTCGGCGAGCGACGCCCCTGCTGTCTCGTCGGCCAGCCGCCGGTCGACCGGTACCCCTGTCCCCTCGTCACCGACCCGTTCTCGATGGGCCGGCAGCGGCATCACCCTCTCGGCCGATCGCTGGCCGGCCGACAGTCCGGTCGTCGGGTCCGCAACGGTCGCCCTGCCGATGAGGGGAGACGGGTCGGCACGAGTCGACCGCGCCGCCGGAGCGCCCGATCCCGCCGCCGGGTCGGCGGTGGCCGACGATCTCCCGCGGTCGAGACGCCGACGATCTCCCGCGGTCGACGGCGTCTCGACCGCGGGGGATCGTCGGCCACCGCCGACCCGGCGGGGGGATCGGGCGCTCCGGCGGGGCGGTCGACGCGGGCCGACCCGTCTCCCCCCACCGGCACGGCGACCGGTGCCG
>JAWOEO010000352.1:0-7539 GCA_046482755.1 Halohasta sp.
GCCACTTGGTTCGCGCCGTGGTGGCCACCGGTGATCGGAATCGCCCACGTGAGTGCCTCGTCGACGACACAGATCGCGGGGTCGTCCCACTTATCATCGAGCAGGTGGGCTGTCTTCCGCATCGCGATCCCGCTGGCCATCAGGCCGACGAAGCAGTCGTACTCGCCCCAGTGGTCGTCGAAGACCTTGCCGTGGTACTCGATGATGTCGATCGACTCGTATCGGTCGTCGAGTTCGGCCTTGATCTCCTCGGCGGTCTCCATTTTCCGGCTGAAGGAGATGATCGCGATCTCCTCGGCGACCTCGCCGTCGCTGTCGGCGACACTACAGTGGCCACCGGAGTCAGAATCGTCGTTGTCAGTACTCATTGTGTTGTTGTCTCCTGATCGTCCGTCTCCGCATCGTCGCTATCCGATCCGCGATTCGCCCAGTCCCCATAGAGGAAGGATCGCTCGTAGCCCGCGCCCGTCACCGCATCGCCGATGATCACCATCGCCGAGGCGCGGTGGCCCGCGGCTTCGAGTTTCTCGCCGATCGTCCCGATCGTCCCGACCAGCACGTCCTCGTCGGGCCACGAGGCGTGGTAGACCACTGCGACCGGAATATCCTCGTCGTGACCATCCTTGATGAGGCGGTCCATCGTGTCGGCGACCGCGTGGGTGCCGAGGTAGATACAGGTCGTCACGTCGCCCATCTCGACGAACTCGCTGATGTGGTCTTCCTCCTCACTGAGCGTCTTGCCCTGCGGTCGGGTGAACGCGACGTGGTTCGAAACTTCATTCAGCGTGAGTTGCGTCCGCAGGGTCGCACTCGCCGCGAATGCCGAGGTGACGCCCGGCACGAAGTAGGTCGACACGCCCTCGTGTTCGAGCGCATCCATCTGTTCGATCGCCGCGCCGTAGATCGCCGGATCGCCGCTGTGGAGCCGGACGACGTTGCGTCCGTCCTCGTGGGCCTCGCGCATCAACGGAATCAACTCTTCGAGATCCTTGCCGATCGAGGAGACCGTTTCGGCGTGGTCACAGTACTCATCGAGGAGTTCGCTGTTGACCAGCGAGCCGGCGTGGACGACCAGATCCGCCGCTTCGAGGAGTTCCTTCCCCGCGACCGTCAGCAGTCGCGGATCACCGGGGCCCGCACCCACGAAGGGAATGCCCTCCTGCTGGTCGCCTGCGTTGTGGTCGAAGATCCGGTCGTCGAGTTCGGCCCGTCGACGCTCGCCCTGCATGTCGATCGCCGACTGGGGATCGGTTTCGTCGCTCACGAGTTCCCCCCGTCGGCGACGCTGGCCTCGCCGAAGGCCGCGGTCGCCGACTCGGTGGTTACCCCCCGCTTTTCGGCGTAGGCCAGCGTGTAGTAGTCCCGCTCGGCCAGTTCGGCCGGGTCGTCGGTGATGACCGTCTCGCCCTGTTCCATGAACAGCCGCCGGCCGAACTGGACGTCGTAGCCCGCCTCGACCAGTCGTTCGTGGGTCGACGGCGCGTCGGTCACTTTGAAGAGGATCATCCGGTCGGGGCCGGTCGGCGCGTGGCCGTCGGCGGCCTCCCGCAGCGCCAGTCCCGTGCCGGCCTCGATCTCGACGCCGAGCGCCGTGGCGAAGGCGGTCATCGCGCTCACGCCGGGAACGATCTCGACGTCGACCGCGGGATGGAACGCCTCAAGGGTCCGCCGGAGGTGGCCGAACGTCGAGTAGACGTTGGGATCCCCGAGCGTGACGAAGGCGGCGTCGCCGTCGGTCGCGGTGGGCGCGATCTCGGCGGCCGCGCGCTTCCAGGCCGCCCGGAGCTTCTCGACGTTGCGCGTCATCGGGAACTCCAGATCGCCGATCTTCGACTCCGCGACGTGGTTCAGTGCGACCGTCCGCGAGAGCCGGCCCGGCGAGTAGACGACGTCGACCGATTCGAGCAGTTGCTTGCCGCGGACGGTCACGAGGTCGGCTTCCCCCGGTCCGAGGCCGATACCGTAGAGGGTCATCGGGCGGCCTCCGCTGACTCGCCGTCGTCGCTCGCGGAGCCGACGAGCATGTAGACCGGGTTGTCCGAGTTGAAACTCGTCGCGCCGGCGAGTTCGTAGCCGTGGCTTACCTGGAACTGTACGACCTCCTCCAGAATCTCGCGGTCGCGGAACGCCTCGGTCGCACGGCCGGCGACCTCTAGCCGGGAGACGTTCATCACGATCCGGTCGACGCCCGTCTCGACGGCGTGATCCAACACGGCCTCGAAGTTCCGGCTCCCACCCAAAAACAGGGCGTCGGCGTCGGCCGGCAGCCCCTCGGGGGCCTCGGCGTTCCGGAGGTCGACCTCGGCGGTGACCGAGTCCGCGTTGGCCGCGAGGTTCTGTTCGGTGACCGCGAGCCGTTCGGGCTTGCGTTCGAGGGCAGTCACGCGGCCGGCCCGTCGGGCGGCCTCGATCGTCACCGCGCCGGTACAGGAGCCGACCTCCGCGAAATGGTCGGTGTCGTCGAGGTCGAGTTTCCCGAGCAGCACCGACCGAACCTCGGGCTTCGTCGGCCCCGCCTTGGCGTCGTGGGGTAGACTAATCGGCATCGACTCTGTCGACTGACGCTGCCGTTAAAACAATTTTGCTTGGTGTAGCGAAACTGCGTTTGGATTGGTGGGGAAACAGCCGACCCACTTCAGTATGCACTGCCTACTGGCCGATTTTCGGGCGTCGGTCTCGGAAGAAACGCTTTTTCCCGCGGGCTGTGAGCCGCGAGTATGTCTCGTCTCGACCAGCCGGTGCTCGCGGTCGACGGGGAGGAGTTGCTCGTCGAGGTTCTGCCGGGGTGGCTCCAGTTTCCGGGCCACCGGATCGTGGCGGCGCTGGTGGTGGTCGCGGTGGGTGTCTGGCTCTCGAAGCTGCTGGTTCGGCTGCTGGGCCGGCCCGTCGCCCGGCGGTTCGCCCGGCAGAGCGTCGCCCAGACCGTGCTGGGACTCATCCGCGGGTCGACGGTCGTCGGGGCCGTCCTCGTCGCCGGTTCGCTGGTCGGCCTCGGCATCGGCAACATCGTCCTCTCGGTGACGGTCTTTTCGGCTGTCGTCGGTATCATCCTCGCGCCGATCGTCGGCAACATCCTCAACGGGATCTTCGTGTTGGCCGACCAGCCCTTCGAGATCGGCGACATGATCGAGCTCGAAGACGGGACCCGCGGCTTCGTCGACGACATCACCATCCGCTACACCCGGGTTTTCACCCTCGACAACACGTTCCTCGTCATTCCGAACGGCAACATCCGCGAGCGGGACGTGACCAACTACTCCGCCGAGGACGAACGGACCCGGCTCTCGCTGGACGTGTTGGTGACCTACGAATCCGACATTCCGACCGCCCGACAGCTGATGGAGCGGGCCGCCCGGGACACCGACGGGGTGATCGAGGGCGGCCCCGACATTCGGGTCGGCAGCGCCCGGTATCCGGCGAATCCGGGCTGTCTCATCGCCGACTACGCCGACAACGGCGTGCTGCTCCGGCTCCGCTACTGGGTGAAATCACCCTACAAGATCGCCGCCATCGAGTCCGCGGTCCGCACCGGGATCCGGGAGGCGTTTGCGACCACTGCGGCCCCCGTCGAGATGGCCTACCCCCACCAGCACCTCGTTTTCGACGACACCAGCGGCGAGGCACGGGCTGCCGTCCGACAGGTCACCGACGCCCCCGAGACCGCACCGGCTGCCGACCCGGCGGCGGACTCCCAGCCCGCCGACGACCCGACCCCGTAGCTACGGATACGGGTGGAACGGCCGGTCGAGTTGCGGCTCGAAGCCGAGGGATTTCGGTACGGTTTCGGCCCGCTCGCCGAAGTAGGGATCGCCGGTAAACAGCGGTTGGGCAGCCGGGAGCACCATCCGTACCGCCTCGAAGCCGAGCCCCTTGAGGTCCCGCGTTGTAAGCCGGGCGGCGTAGGCGTCGAGGCCGACATCGTCGACCCGATCGACGACCGCATCGAGTTCCTCGCGGCCGGTTAGGGAGGGCCTACCAAGTGACGACGCCGGGATACGGTCGTCGACGTCGACGAACTCACTGGCGGCATCGGGGAAGTCGGCGTACTCGCCGATCGCCCCGCTTTCGTCCGCGGCCGCTTCGGGGCCGAGCGCGCGGAGTTCCATCCAGTTCTGGAGGGCCTCCGCGAGTGCCGACCGGACGGCGGCGATCGGATCGAGATCGGCCGCCGAGCCGACCGCAAACTGCGGCCACTCGCCGTCGCGGTGGACCGCGACCGAGACGACGGGGACGTCGACGTCCTGTGTGACCAACAGCGGCGTCACCGACAGCGATTCGGCTCCGGCCCGTTTTTCGAGTTCGTCGACCGCCGGGTCGTCGACCGTCAGTCCCAGCGGCTCGAACGTCGAGTACCACGCAAGCATCGTCGCGTCGCGCTCGATGACCTCGTAGAGCCCCGAGAGGGTGGCCTCGATCGTCGAGTTGCCAAGCCCCAGCCCCGTGGTGATCGGCGGACGGTACCGGCGGGTCGGCGGCGGGAACTGGACGAACTCGGCAGGCAGCGAGACAGTCTCTTCGGTCCGGAGGTCGACCCCCTCGACCCACGCGATCCGTTGTTCGGGATCGGGTGTCTCGGCGTCGTCTGGGCGGACGAACCGGCTCGGCGAGACCGGCCATCTGCGGGTTCGCTCGGAGCCGCCGTCGAGATCCTGCCGGCGGTAGACGCCCGCAGCGTAGCGTTCGAGCGCCTCGCCGAGGGCCTTCATATAGGCGCGGTCCCAGTTGCTATCGACGCCGGCGGCAAACTCCGCGGCCCGAACGTCGCTGAAGCCGGTCGTATCGGCGGTCGCGGCGATGTAGTAGGGCACCGGGAACGACTCCCGCTCGCCGACCTCCGCGATGAGCCCCACGCGGTCGTCGACCGCCCGTTCGGCCCGCGAAAGGGCGTCCTCGACGTCGACCGAGCGATGGGCGAGTTCGAACACCCCCGTTTCGGCGGCTTCGCACTCACAGCCCGGCACCGCAAGCAGCGTTCGCTCCCGCCACGGGAGTTCGACGATCCGGCCGGCCTCACGGTCGCCCGACAGCAGCCCGATCAACTCGGTGCCGGCGACCGCGCCGGCCAGCCGTACCATTGGTCGGGAGCCGCTGGGCTCGCCGTCGACGGTCGCGCCGCTGGCGGCGACGCGTTGCCTGAGACACCGATAACAGCCGGATTCGGGGCCGTACACCGAGACGGTCGCGTCGACCGACGGCTGTGGATGGCCGCCGATCCCGCCGATCTCGACGGCCACCCAGCGGTCGAAGGCGTCGGTTGCAGCCTCGAACACCCCAGCGCCTGCGGGGGCGACGACCGCGCCGACCGCCGGCGTATCGCTGGCGCTGACCGTCGTCGGCTCCAGTTCACGGATCGAACAGTCGACGTCATCACAGGCGGCCCGAAGCGCCGCCGCGGCGGGACCACTGCCGACGAGACCGAGTTTCATACGTCGACTGGTCGCGGGGACCACAAGAACGCGCCGGTGGCGACCGGTCGGCGGCTTATGCGACGAGTTGTTGGCTGATCTCGGCGAGTTCGGCGGCGTCGGCCTCCCGGAGCCGGTCGTCGCCGAGTTGGAGGCGGAGCCGCGGCCGACCGACGTCGATTGGGACCTTCTCGGTGGCGATCAACTCCATGTCTTCGAGCCGCGTTTTCGTCCGCGAGAAGGTGGCTTTGCTGGCGATACCGACGTCCTCGCCCCACTTGGAGATGTCGTACAACAGCACCTCGTTTCGTGCCGCGACCAGTAGCGAGATCGTCACCTCGTCGAGCCCCTCGCCGTCGCCGCGAGCGGTGTCGAGACCGGCGAGCATGGCGTCGAAATCCGCCCGCACGTCCTCGCCGATGTCGGTGGTCAGCGTCTCTCGGACCCGCGAGATCGGTGGCGTTCGGAGCCCGAACGGCTCGGCGGCCTCCCACTGGTCGTCGTAGCTCTCACGGGCGCTCTCGACGAACGTCTCGTCGTCGGTGGTCAGCGCACCGATTCGGTCGCCGGCGACCACCAGCGCCTGTACCGACGTCTCCGAGAGGAGCAACGCGTTGGCCGCCGGTTCGGCCAGCGTCCGGATCGACAGCCGGTCGGCGTCGATTAGATCGGCCGCGCGGCTGGCTATCAGAAAGTCTTCCATCGTCTCCTTGAGCGCTCGCTCGGCCGCAAGCAGCCGTACCGCCGGGAGCTCGCCGTCGAACTCGGTGGCGACGTCGACTAACGCTCGGATCGCCGTCTCGGTCGGATCGACCAACAGCAGGTCGCTGCTCGCTTCGGTGAGGGCTGTCTGCAGGATATCGGTAATATCCTCTTCGAGTAAATTTGGGGCCATCTATGGTATGGTATTATGCAATAACTTCTATTTAATATTGTCGGGTCGTTTCAACCTCATTAGTCGCTCCAACGCTAAATTAAGCGTGGAGGACCGTCATTGAACGGGTGTTGTGTCACTAAATCATAAAATCCTATCGGTCGACCGACCGGTGTGGGCCGGGGCGGCGGTGGGTCGACTCCGAGGATATAAATGCGAACGCGCTGGAGGCCAACCAGACCGTGCCGACCGACGAACCACCGGACTGGGAGCGGTATTTCGGCTTCGAGCGTCCCTACGAGAACCAGGCCGACGCCATCGAGGCCGCCATCGAGACCGTCCGCACCGAGGGGTATCTCGCAATGGAGGGTCCCTGCGGGACCGGCAAGACGATGGCCGCGCTCACTGCCGCGGCGTTTCTCCTCCGTGAGACCGACCGCTTCGAGAACGTTGTCGTCGCCACCCCCGTCAAACAGCAGCGCCAGCAGTTCATCGACGATCTGCGGACGATCAACCGTGGGCTCGACGAGCCGCTTTCGGGCGTCGGGCTCGTCGGCAAGGCCGACCTCTGTCCGTACGGGCGCGAGGACTCCTTTCCGGCCGACACCAGCGTCCAGTCGCGGTGTGAGGAACTCCGGGAGACGACCGCGGATCTCGTCCGGAGCGAGGATTCGGGCGGCCATCGCGGGGATGGTGGCTCTGCGGTCGGCGAGTCGACGGCCGCCGAACCGGTCGATCTCGACCGCGAGGCCGGACCGGAGCCCGCCGCTGTCATCGAGGGCGTCGACGACGCGGCCGATCAGTGGTGGGACGCCGACCGTGCCCGCGAACTCGCCGACACCGCCCGCCGGGATCTGAGCGCGGGCGACGGCGACCCCATCGAAACCGCGGGTGTCTCCGCCCCCTACGGCACCGCACAGCCCGCGGCTCCCGCCGAGTTCACCGAGGGTGAGTCGACGCCGCTCTACTGCCCGTTCGAGGCCGACTGGTACGCCCGCGATACTGGCTCGCCAGTCGGTTTCGAGACAGGCACCGACCACGTGTTGTCAACACGGGAGTTCCTTCCGGCAGCCGTCGAGGCAGGCACCTGCCCGCATCGGGTTATGAGCGTCCTACTGGAGGACGCCGACGTAGTAGTCGGCAACTATAATCACCTCTTCGACAGTCGGACCCGCCACCTCACCGAGTCGATCCTCGACGAGCGGACGCTCGTGATCGTCGACGAGGCCCACCGGCTCGAAGAACGCGTCCGGGATCTGC
>JAWOEO010000044.1:0-9700 GCA_046482755.1 Halohasta sp.
CAGCGGCCCGCTTTCGACCGGCGCGACCGCCTCGACCCGGCGGTCCAGGTTACGGGTCATCCAGTCCGCGGAGCCGATGAAGTACTCCGGGTCGCCGCCGTTGGCGAACTTGAAGATCCGGGAGTGTTCGAGGAACCGCCCGACGACGCTGTGGACACTGATCGTCTCGCTGAGTCCCGCGATGCCGGGTCGGAGCCGACAGATCCCCCGAACCACGAGGTCGACCTCCACCCCTGCCTGCGAGGCGGCATACAGCTCACGGACGATCTCGGGGTCTTCGAGGGCGTTCATTTTGGCGACGATCCGCCCCTCCCCTCCGTTCCGCGCGTGGTCGGCCTCCCGCCGAATCAGGTCGGTGAGCCCGCCTCTGAGCGTCTGGGGAGCCACAAGCAGCTTTCGGTAGTCCTCGTGCTGTGAGTGGCCTGTAAAGGAGTTGAACAGGCGGACGAGGTCCTGACCGATGTCGCGGTCGTCGGTGAACAGGCCGAGGTCCTCGTAGCTTTTGGCCGTCTCGGAGTGGTAGTTGCCGGTGGCGATATGTGAGTAGAGCCGGACGCCCTCGGTGTCGTCCTCCTCGCGGACGGCGAGGGCGACCTTGCTGTGGGTCTTGAGGCCGATGGTGCCGTAGGTGACGTGGATCCCCTCCTCTTCGAGGCGCTTGACCCACCGGAGGTTGTTCTCCTCGTCGAACCGGGCTTTGAGTTCGACCATTACTGCCACTTGCTTGCCGTTTTTGGCCGCTTCGATCAGCGACTGGATCACCTGCGAGTCGGGCGCGGTCCGGTAGATGGCAACCTTGATCGCCAGCGTTCCCGGATCGTGGGCCGCGGTGTCGAGGAACGTCTGGACCGTCTGGGAAAACGAGTGATACGGGTGGTGGACGAGGATGTCCCTGTCGGCGATCTCGGCGAACAGTTCGTCGGGGCGATCGCTGTCGAGGCCGACGAACCGCGGGTGGGGTTGGGGCTCCCACGCCGGGAGTTTGAGGTCGTCGTCCTCGATCTCCAACAGCCGGACGAAGTCGTCGAACCCCAGCGGCTCGGGGAGTTCGAACAGTTCGCGTTCGGTGATCTCCAGTTGGTCGACCAGTAGCGACCGGACCGCCTCGGGCATGGAGTCGTCGACCTCCACCCGGACGACCGTCGCAAACCGGCGCTGGCGGAGTACGTCTTCGATCATCTCGATCAGCCCCTCGGCGACCTCCTCGTTTCGCCTGACCTCGGCGTTGCGGGTCACCCGGAACGTCGAACAGTCCAGCACGTCGACGTTCGGAAACAGCAGATCGATGTTTTCGGCGATCACGGTTTCGAGCCGGACGAACCGCCGCGCTTCGCTGTGGTCGACTCCCGTGTCGCCTGACCCGATCGGGACCGACCCGTCTTCGCCGACCGGGATCAGCCGCGGGCGGTTCTGGGGCAGTTTCACCCGCGAGAACTTCTCGGTGCCCTCGTCGTCGACCGACAGCACTGCAAGCGAGAGGCTGAGGTTCGAAATGAAGGGGAAGGGGTGGGCCGGATCGAACGTCAGCGGCGTCAGCGTCGGCAACACCGCCCGCTCGAAGTAGCTCCGGAGCGAGCCGACCGCCGCCGCCGAGAGGTCGTCGTAGTCGACGATCTCGATGCCGTTGTCGGCCAACAGGGGTCGGATGGCTTCGTCGTAACACCGCGATTGGGTCTCGAAAATCGGCCGGGCGAACGCGAGGGCCGCTTCCCACTGTTCGGTCGGCGTCCGGCCGTCGACCGTCCGGTCTGTCACCTCGGCGTCGATCTGCTGTTTGAGCCCGCCGATCCGCTTCATGAAGAACTCGTCCATGTTGTTCGTGAGGATGGCGAGGAACTTCAGCCGCTCAAGCGGCGGGTTGCGGTCGTCGAGGGCCTCATACAGCACGCGCCACTGGAAGGAGAGCTCGCTCAGCTCACGATTCAGGTAGGCGACGGGGTTCGAGAGGTCCTCCGGGTCCCGGTCGTCGTCGGAACACAGTCTCTCCCAGTCGGTGCCGGCCTGCTCGTCGGTCGCCGAGTCGACCGCGATCGGCGGCGTTCGCGGCCGGCCGTCGGTTTTCCACGCCGACGGCGAGAGGTCGACCGGGGTGGTGTCCCCGGTCGGCGTCGACTCCCCGCTGCCGACCGGCTGTTCGTCCGACGGGGAATCGGCTGACTGGGGAGGGTCGTCGTCAGGAGCCATCGGTTTGTCACCGGTTGTCGACTCTTCGTCGGCACCGCAGTTAGCTTGCTCGCTCGCCCCATGTTCGCCGTTAGCGGTTGGCATCGTGATCTCTTGGCGGTCGGCGTCGGTCCCTCGGCCGGGCGGCCGGACGAGCCACAGCGACCGCAGCCGGTCGACCAGCGAGTCGGCGCGTGAGGGCTCGGTCATCTGGTCGCAAGCGGGGACTCGGTGTCGGCCAACTGGCCCGGATTCAGGAACTTCTCGTCGGGGCGGTCGACGACCGTTTCGGCGGCCGGCACCGCGATCAGTTCGTCGGCCCGCCAGTCGTAGGCCGTCAGCTCGCCGCCGTACACACAGCCCGTATCGAGGCCGACGGCGTGTTCGCGGACGATCGGGGCTTCGAGTACCGTGTGGCCGAAAAAGACCCGCTCGGGGCCCGCGTACTCCTCGAACCAGTAGGGCGGGTCGTAACTCCCGCCGGGGGCCAGCGATCGGGTGTTCTGGAAGTCCTCGACGCTGTGGTCGGCCCGCGGCTTCCGGGGATCGATCCCACCGTGGACGACCACGGTGTCGGGCAGCGTGATGACGACCGGCCGCGAGGCGATCCACGCCAGATCGTCGTCGGTGAGCGAATCGAGTTCCTTGTCGCCACGCAGGAGTTTCTCCTCGTTGTTACCCCGAACGGTCAGCATGTTCGGTGCCGCTCGAACGCGGTCGACGACGCCCTTGCTGTCGGGGCCCTTCCGCACGAGGTCCCCGACGAAGACGAGCAAGTCGTCGTCGGAGAGGTCCAGGACGGTACAGAGCGCGTCGAGTTCGGCCAGACAGCCGTGGGGGTCGCCGACGATGTAGATGTCGTCCCAGTCGGCGGCCGTCACGTGTCGGTGGGGTACGTCGAGTGACTCCGGAAACGCGGTCATTGGGTGTCTGACGAAGCGGTCGACCCGGTATAAGTAAAGAATTGATAAGATCCCTCCCGAGCAGTATATAGGACTCTATTCGCTCAGCGTGAGATACCGCAGTATATAGTATATATACATATATGCGATGATTAGTATTACTCATAGTCGGCTTTACATAAAACGCGCGCCGCCGATCATATATGCGGGTGGCATCGTCGACACGGCACCGATCCTGTACAGTGACGGTCGAACAGAACCGGTATGGGGCGATGACACTTCGGTCGGCGGCCGACCGAACCTATCAGGTCGTCGGCAGCGAGGGGCCCGCGATCGAGGCGACACTGGCCCGATTGTCGGCCGGCAGCGAGGTGACTGTCAGGCTCACCCGCGCTCACGGTCGTGGCAACGGCTGGTACGTGGCGGCCGTCGACGTCCCCGAGTCGGCCCGCCCGCCGGCCGACACACCCCCTGCGGCCGACCGCGGGGCGGCAGCCCACAGGCGGCTCCCGGACCGCGGGGAGTCACGATGAGCACCGATCCGGTCGACGGCGATGCCGAGCCGACCGATCGCGGCTGGCTCCCGACTCCGCGTGAACTTCGGGAGGGACTCCTCACGCTGCTGTCTCTCATGCTCTTGGTGGTCGGGATGAGCGTCCTCGTCACCATCGAGTTGGTCGTGCGACTCTAAGCCGGTCGCACGGCTCCGCGTCGACCGAGCCGAATTCGGTCTTTTGCACTTTGATCGGCCGATCAGTCGTCCTATATTCAGCTATATACGCCACATAGTCACGTTTAGGCTAGTTACCGCCGAATTTACATGTACATGTCACAATCACAGCAGCCACCCATGGGCAGCGTCCCACTTCCCGATGAGTTTCGGACCTTACAGGTCGGCATCGTGATCCACGACCCCGAGACGGGGGCGATGGTGGCTGCCAACCCTCAGTTCGAGCGGCTCTCGGGGTACACCGCCGCCGAACTCCGGACGTTGACCGTCGACCGGCTCAGTGCTAATACCTACTCGTATACGCAGGCGGCCGCCCAGCGGCGGATCGCCGCGGCCGCCGATGGCACCCCCCAGTCCTTCGAGTGGCGGCTCAAGCGCGCCGACGGCGAACTCCGCTGGGTGTCGGTCGACCTCACCCCGATCACCATCGACGGCCGGTCGCTCGTGGTGGGCGAGGTCACCGACATCACCGAGTACAAACACAACGACCGCCGGGTGCGGCTGTTCTACCGCCTGCTGCGGCACAACCTGCGGAACGACCTCAACGTGATCATGGGGTTTGCCGCACGAATACAAAGCGTCGCCGACACCGGGGCCGCTGTGACCGCCGCCGGCAAGATCGACACCGCGGCAAACGACCTCTGTCGGGTCGCCGAATCGGTCAAACAGATCGAGTCGACGATCACCTGCGAGCGAACCGCCTGGCAGCACCGCCCGGCGGCCGCCGTCGTGAGCGAGGGCATCGAGGCGTTCGAGCCCACAGACGCGGCCGACCACATCACCGTCGACGAGCGAACCGAGATGTGGATCGCCGTCGACGACGCCTTCGACCACGCGCTGACCCACGCCATCGAGAACGCCATCATCCACGCTGACTGCCCCGAGCCCGCGGTCCGTGTCGTCGTAGAGGAGTCGCCGAACACCGGACGGGTCGAGATCCGGGTCGAAGACGAGGGGCCGCCGATCCCGCGGATGGAGATCGAAGCCCTCGACGAACACACCGAGACGACCGCCACCTCACACGGCTCGGGCGTCGGGCTGTTCGTGATGAAGTGGTGTATCGAGTCCCTCGGTGGTGAGCTGAAAATCGAGCGCCGCGCGGACGACCGCGGCAACGTGGTCTCCTTCTATCTGCCGCCGAAGGAGCCGTCGACCGACGCTTAGGGAGTCGGTGCGGCCTTCTGGAGGGCGGTTTCGGCGATGTTGCCGCCGTAGTCGGCGGTTCGGGACACCGAGTCGACGACGAGCCCGACCATCTGGGCGCGAGCGGGGTCAAGATCCCGGAGGAGTTCGTCGATCCCGCGGGCGGTCGCGTCGACCTCCCGGACCCGCTCCCGAACGTCGTTGGCCAGCCGGCTGGCCTCGTCGCTGTCGTCGGTGAACAGCGCGTCCATCCCGCCGTCGATGACGGTGACGACCTCGGCGTGGAGCTCGTCGATCGCATCGAGGACCTCCTCGGGGACTTCGCGGTCGATGTTCTGGGTGAGGTGGGCGATCTTGGTCGCGTGATCGCCGATCCGCTCCAGTTGGCGGGCGCTCGAATGGTAGTCGAAACAGACCTCACGGGGCAGGCCGAGTTCCTCGCTGGCCTTCGGGGTCCGCAGCGTCGCCCGGAAGATCCGGGAGACGACCATCCACAGCCGGTCGACGTCGTCGTCGCGTTGGATCACGTCGGCGGCGAGATCGCGGTCGAGATCCCGTAGCGCCAAGAGGGCGTCTTCGAGCATCGAGGCGGCGATCAGCCGCATGCGGGTGACCGCGTTGTGGATCGAGAGCTCCGAGGAGTCCAGCAGGTCCCGAATGACGATCTCGGTTTTGGTCTCCTCCAAGACTTCGAGGCCGACCAGACTCTGGGTGGCCTCGCGGATCGTCCGGCGCTGGTCGTTGGTGATCCGGCCGCTTTCGAGGGCGATGATGTCGAAGCCGCTGACGTACATCGTCGTCACGGCCCGAATGAGTTCGGTCCCCTCCAGATTGGTGATATCGAGGGTCCCCTCGGTCCGCTCGTCGCCGCCGGCGGGCGTCATGAACAGCGAATCGCCCTCGGGGTAGAACTCGACGGTGCTCCCGGCGCTGACGCCGTTGTCGTTGGCCCACGATTTGGGAATCGAGACGGTGTAGGTCGACCCACCTGTCACCTGGACTTTCCGCGTCTCCATACCCACCTATCACGTGAGATACGTGATAAATGTACTCATGTATGTAGATACAACAGTATCAACATAGCCTCAGATAGCGCGGTAACCGGATTAAGAACCGCGTATCTGTCTTTTGAGTACGTACTTGGGGTGTGAGTAACTTCATCATACATAGTCTATATAGCTAACTAGTATCGGATCTGTCCAATACGGGAACCAGTACGACCCCTCCCCTCGGCTACTGTTCGAAATCGAAGGGATCCAGCAGGACACCGACCGTCTACGCGGTCAGAAAAGCGGCTTCGAGTCGTCGACCGACGGGCCGTGATCGCTCAACGGTTCTGTTGTGAGCGGTTTCGGAGCACGATCGCCGCGGCATTCATCGTCAACAGCACTGCGAGGAGCGTCACGACACCTGCTGCGAGCACGCCGTAGCGGAACTCGGTGGTGATCTGGGTCGACCACGAGAAGATCTGTCGGGGCATCGCGCCGGTCCGGCTGAAAAACGAGTCCGGCGAGATGCGAACGGTCGAGGCGACACCGATCATCAGCAGCGGGGCGGTTTCGCCGATCGCCCGACCGAGCGCGAGGATCGTCCCGGTGAAGATCCCGGCGAGCGATTCGGGCAGCACGACGTTTCTGACCGTCTGCCACTTGGTTGCCCCCATCGCATACGACGCCTGCCTGCGAGAGTCGGGGACCGCCCGGATCGCCTCCTGGGTCGAGATGATGACGATCGGGAGGATGAGCAGGCCGACCGTAAAGCCGGCGACGACCGCCGTCCCACGGCCCATCCCGATGAGGTTGATCAGGATCGCCAGCCCGAGCACACCGTAGACGATCGAGGGGACACCGGCGAGATTGGCGATGTTGACCTGAATTAGCTCCATCACCGTGCCGAAGCGGCCCTCCGAGCTGGCGTACTCTTCGAGGTAGATCGCCGCGCCGATGCCGACCGGGAACGCCGACAGCACGATCACGATGAGGATCAACACCGACCCGACGAGCGTCGGGTAGATCCCGGCTTTATACGGGTCGGTGCTGTGTGGGCTCGTCAGGAAATCCATGGTGAGCCACGCCTCCGGACCGGCAAACCCGAGCAGGTCGGTGGCGGTCACGCCGACGAAAATGCCCGCCCCGACGACAAGCGGGAACGCGAGCCCAGAGACGCCCTTGTCGTTTCGGACGACGTGGTCGACGTAGACGACGAGTGATCCGACGATCGGCGTGGCGAAGACGAACCAACTGGTCGGATGGATGCCGACGACCGGACCGACGCCCATCCCGACGAGTCCACCCGCCGCGGTGATTCCCGCGGCAATAGCGCCGTCACGGTCGACCTCACGGACGGCACGGACGCGCCAGCCGACGATCGCCGCAATCGGCAGGACGAACCCGAGTAGCAGCGAGAACAGCGCGTTCGGGAGGACCGGCAGGAGATAGAGGAACTGTCCAAGCCCCGGCATGACCGTCGGGATCCCGACGACGACGAGCAGCGGCACCAGCACCATCACGACGAGCCGTTCGATGACCGCTTCGTGTCGCACCCGGGAGTGACCGACGACGAGCCCGCCTGCAACGACGAGCGAGACGACCAGAACGAACCATTCGCGTGGCGATACGATGTGGCGGAACAGCAGCCAGAGGCCGCCGGAGGCGAGCCCGACCAGAACGGGTAGGCCGAGGGCCGTGTAGGCGACCTGTCCGGCCGACCGATCGCGGCGGTAGTAGTATCCCGCCAGGAGGGCGATAGGGACGACGACGGCGAGGCCCATCGTTGCGAGCCAGCCGGGATCGGCCGACAGCGGGTTGAACGCGTCGTTGGCGACATAGAGGAGGAACACCAGCATCAACGCCAGGGTCACGACCGTCGCGCCGAGGCAGGCCCACTTGAAGACGCGACCGCGAACGCGGTCGACCACTTCTGCGGAGCCGTACCACGTGGATGTCGGTGTTTCGCTGGCCATTATCGGCTCACCTCGTGGTGCCGGCGGGCGTCTCGATCGATCATTGGTACACCTCACGGTACCGGGCGGCGATGCGGTTGCTTGCGAGATTCATCATAAAGGTAATCGCGAACAGCGACAGGCCGATAGCGAACATGCTGTAGTACTCCGCCGAGCCGCCGGTGGCGTCGCTCGTGACGGCGTTGACCATCGCGGCGGTCATCGTCCGGCCCGACCCGGCCAAACTGCCGAACGGATCGAACGGATCGAACAGGTTCGTCTGGAGGCCACCGGCCATGACGACGATCATCGTCTCGCCGATCGCCCGCGAGAGGGCGAGGATGTACGACGAGAAGATCCCCGAAACTGCCGCCGGAATGACGATCCGCGTCGACACCTCGTATTTCGTTGCGCCGAGCCCGTAGCCGGCCTGCCGGAGCGAGTCGGGGACGGCACTCATCGCGTCCTCCGAGAGCGACGAGACCATCGGCACGATGAGGATCCCGACCATGACCGACGCACTCAGCAGGTTGAAACTCCCCAGCGGGAGGCCGATGCTTCGGAGCCACGGCGTCAGATATACGAGTGCGAGATAGCCGTAGACGACCGTCGGAATGCCCGCGAGCACTTCGAGGGAGGGTTTGATCACCGACCGCATTTTCGGACTCGCGTACTCCGAGAGGTAGACGGCCGCCGCCGTCCCGATCGGGATCGCGACCAGCGCGGAGACGACGGTGACGACCAGCGTCGAACTCACCAGCGGCCAGATGCCGTAAAACCCGTTTCTCGGTTCCCATTCGAGTTCGGTCAGAAAGCCGACGACCGATGTCTCTTCGAACCCGAAGAAGGTGATCGTATCGTATGCAAGCGTAAACAGAATGCTCGCCGTTACGAAGATGGTCAGTGCCGCACAGGAAAACAGCAACACGCTGACCATCTTCTCTTTGACGTCGCGGTCGGCCGCACCGCGCGTCAACGCGGACTCGCCATTCATTGGTGACTCATAGGTATGGGGTGGTAGTCTTAATTCATTCGTGATTCGACAACGGGGCCAACAGCCGACACAGCCCGGTTAGGCGTACTCTTCGAGCGTCGACAGGTTCTCGTCGACCTGCTGTTGGTTGGACGGGACGTAGCCGATTTCATCGGCGATGAACTCGGCACTGGAGTTTTCGAGGTAGTACTCGACGAACGAGTAGACCTGATCTTTCTCGCTGAGCGAGTCTGCGCTCGGGTAGATAAACAGCGGTCGGGCCATCGAGTAGTCGCCCGCCTGTGCGGCCTCCAAGCTCGGTTCGGCCGGTTCGTCGCCTTCGCTTTCGGCGATGGCGAGCGCCTTGAGTTCGTCCTGGTTCTCCTGGTAGTAGGCGTAGCCGAAGTAGCCGATCGCGTACTCGTTGTTCGAGATTCCCTGGACGATCGTGTTGTCGTCCTCGGTTGGCTCGTAGTCACTGCGGTGGTTCCCGGCCTCGCCCCGAATTCGTCCCATTTGCTTTTCTTGCTTTTCGCCTGCGGTATGTCGTCCATAGAAGCCCTCGACCGCCCTTGATAGGCCAGCGCGCCGGCCGCGATACTGTCCGGCAAGTGCCCACTGCCATAAACATCATCGACGCTGGCGTACTTATGCTCACCGTGCATAAAATCAATCATTGGCGCCTCGATCTCTCCGCGCTCGATCGCCGCAATGTACTCTGAAAGCAGATCGTCACGCGCCCGCCCCGTCATAATCACGTCCGTGGCAAAGCCCTCCATCATGCCGGCCACCACGTCGCCGAGGCCAGTCGCCGCCAGGTTGAGCTACTCGACACCTATAAAGAACGC
>JAWOEO010000067.1:0-4477 GCA_046482755.1 Halohasta sp.
TGATGAGTACAAGCACTGTCTCCCTGAGGAGGGTAAATTAGTCACCACCGACCTCAACGTCGAAAACGGCACGGCGACCGCCTGCATCAATCCAAGTGAAGACTGTGAAGTCTCGGACTTTGCACTCGTCTCGTACTCGGCGCCCGGAGATAGTTGGAATTCAGGAACGGCAGACCAACAAGAAATCTGGGACACTGATGAGAGTGGAGATGCAGACGGTTGCTTCTCCGTCGACATACCGTCCGAAGACTAACGTAACACACCTCTGCGGTATTTTTTGAGGATCCGCAAAAAAGCCGGAACCTGTTGGTATGCTACAGCGTCATCTCCTCGCGTTAGGCCATTCAACTCAGTGAGCCCGCCGCATTTGCCCCCCTGGTGTGAGCAGTCGCGGAGCCGTAGCCCTCCAACTGCGTAAGGCTTCCCCGGATCCGGACTGTTACAGTAGCAGAGAGGCATATAACCACCTACGCGTCCTGAGACTCGTCCGTCACGTTATCCGC
The DNA here is from genome assembly GCA_046482755.1 of Halohasta sp. Taxonomy (GTDB): domain Archaea; phylum Halobacteriota; class Halobacteria; order Halobacteriales; family Haloferacaceae; genus Halohasta. Next base: position 504 of record JAWOEO010000067.1, read on the forward strand.
GGCGTCCGCAACGGCGATAACGACGGTGTACGTGTTTTTCCCTCGCCCTTTGTACTCCAGCCGATCGGAACCGGACGCGCTGTCGCCGTCGACTGCGTTCGTAACCGAATCGACCGTCGATCCACCGGAATCGATCAGTTCGAGTTCGACGGACGCAAGCGCACCGTCGTCGGACACCGCCCAGTCGACGTCGAAGCGATCCCAGGCCGGGTTGCCCGCATCCGTCACGCCGAACTCGACGATTTCGGGTGGTTCCGAATCGGAAACGGCCTCCGTCGTGAACGTCGCCGTGTCACCCGCGTCGGTTCCGGCACTCGATTCGGCCACCGCTCGGAACTCGTACTCGGCGTCGCTGTCGAGGTCAGTCACCTGATCGCTGAAATCGCCGGTCGCGTCGAGCGTCTGTCCGCTGGTGGCGCTCCAGTCCGAGGCACCGGCTCTGCGGTAGTCGAAGCGCACGTCGACTGAATCAGCACTCCCGAGATCGTCCAGGGCTCCGTTCAACACGCCCTCGGTAGCGTTCACGTCCGTCGCGTCCAACGTGGACACCGACGGGGGAGTCTCGACGCCGTCGGTCGTGAACGACGTCGTCGATCCCGCTGCGGTGTCGGCATCGGTCTCGGCGATCGCACGGAACTCGTACTCGGTATTCTCGTCGAGCCCGGTCACCTGGTCGCTGAACTGACCGGTCGAATCGAGCGTCTGCTCCGCGGTCGTATTCGACAATCCGTCACCGGTGGTTCCCCACTCGAAGGAGACCGCCGCGGAGTCGTCTCCCACCAGCTCGGTGAGTTCGCCGTCGAGGGTCGCGGTCGACTCGTCGACCTCGCCGGCTCCGTTCGTGGTGACCGTAAGCCCCTCCTCGTCTCGGTCGACTGCGGCGGCGGCGTCGACGAGCCCGTTCCCCTGTTCGTCGGCACTGAGACCGATGTCTTCAGCGGTCTCAACCAGCCGCGACCTAGCGTCTGAGCGCGTCGTGCCGTCGGCCATGAGCAGTGCACCCGCGCCGGCGACGTGTGGCGCAGAAAAGGACGTTCCGTTCATATCCGAATACGAGTCGTTCAGATCCGGGGTGGTGATGTATGTTCCCGGCGCGGTCAATTCGATCTCTTCGCCGTAGTTCGACCAATAGGCAAACTCGTCGCTGGTCGTGAGCGCGCTAACGGCGATAACAGTCTCGTACTTTGCCGGTGCGTGCACGGTCTCCTCGCCGTCGTTCCCGGCCGCGGCGACGAGCAGGACGCCGTTGTCATGGGCGTACCGGCACGCGTCTTCGAGCGTGCTCGAGGTGATATCCGCACCGAGACTCATGTTCGCCACGTCGTGTCCCTGATCGGCCGTCCATTCGAGTCCGGCCGCGATGTCCGACACGTACGCTCCCGAGTCCCCGTCCATGACCCTGACCGCGTGGAGCGTGCAGCTGTGTGCCACGCCGAGGGTTCCAACGTCGTTGTCGGCTGCACCGACGACCCCTGCGACGCCGGTCCCGTGACCGTGGGTGTCATCCCACTCCTCGTCGCAGCCGTCCGAACAGGGAGCCGGGGCGTACCCCTCGCCGAGATTCGACGCGAGCGTTTCGTGATCTGAATCGATTCCGGTGTCGATGATCGCGACGTGAGTGCCCTCTCCGTCCTCGCCGCTGTCGTGGGCCTCAAGGGCTCCGACTCGTTCGACCCCATCGTCTACCGTCTGACCGACGATATCGACCGTCTCGTCGGGTTCGACATAGCGGACGTTCTCACGCTTTTGCAGCGCCTCCCGCGCGGGTTCGGGAAATCGACCGGCGACGGCGGAGCCGAGGGCACCGAAGTCCAACTCCCGGTGGACCGCCTCGGCTCTCTGATGTGCGGCCCGTCGAGCGGCGTTCGAGTTGGTACCGACGATGTACCGGTTCGAATCTCCCTCCGCAGCGGTAACTGATTTGGGGAGTAAAGCCGTCCCTACCGCCATACCGCCGGTCGTTAAAACCGAACGACGGGTTACGTCCTTGCTCATCGCTGTCTCTCCACGGGATGTCGTTCAGCACCCGAGGGGCGTCGACCGTCGGTCTGCTGTCGTAATTGACTTGATCCGCGAACACCACCTGATAAAATTGCAATGCTGTGTGCCATAAACAATTTACAAAATTGGGGTAATATTATACTTCGGTCGTAAATTTCATGTCTGATAACAAACTCACCGAAGCCGCTGTCCACCGCAACCGGAGGTCTTCAGAGACGCCGTCTACCGTCGAAAGTGGCGGCCTCGGCACTCACGACTCACAATCTATCCATAGTGAATGTGTTTACAGCCTCTATAGAGTTCGGTCGTTCCGTTACTGTTCGTCCAGCATCTGGATGCCGCGCTCCACAACCGCCTCGGTCACGAAGAGGCTCGTCTCACGCTGGAGTGCTCGCATACGCGATGCCGCTTCGTGTCTGTCGAGCAGTCCGCGGCCGTAACCGAGCGCGATGATGCCGATAGAACCGCGTACTTCGCCGCCCGTGTCGGACGCTGTATCTCGGGCAGCGAGGTCGTCGGTTAAGAGGACGACTCCTCGCTCTTCAGCGACCGCCATCGCGGCGCGTTCTCCGGCGTCCAGTTCTTCAGTTTTGACTCGGCTTTCATCGGCTTCGACGAGTTCGTACGAGAGATCCGGCAACCCGTCCGGAACACCACCGGCGTCGATCTCCTTGTAAACCGTCTCTGGGACGAGGAGTGTGTCAAACGTCGCGAGCAGTTCGAGCGAATCGATTTCGGCGAGGTGAATGAGCGGCCCTGCGTCCGAGACGGCCGCAAGCGTCACGCGTTCAGGCCCCAGTCGACGTCTTCCTCGACGACCTCACGCTCTCGCTCCGCTCGCTCGACTTTCGTCCGACCGACACGTTCGATTGCTTTCTCGCGGGCGAGGTCGCCGTCGAGGTACCGAGCGAGAACGAGATCCTCCCACAGGTCTTCGAGACCGCGTTCCAGTGCCCGTTCGAATACTTCGGACTCCGGAAGGCCGCGGGCTTCAGCGAGTTCTCGAACCCGATCGGATATTTCGGCGGCCATATCGGAGGATTACTCGGCAACGTTCTTAAATCCGTGTCCGCCTAATCGGCGAGAATCTGACCGGGGCCTATATCGACTGTGGCCACGAACAGATAGTCCTAAAGAAGCCGTCTACCGTTAAAAATAGCGGCCTCGGCACTCATAGGGCTCGTCATCGCTGGTGCCGAGGCAGCTCGGAGCGGTGTATCGTCATCGGCCGTGCGTCCGTAGTCGTTTCGCGGATTAAAAACGACGGGTCGGTCGGCGAGGCTCGTCGCCGTGTCGCGCCTACTCGTAGGACTCCGGCTCGATCCCGGAGAGCCGCATCGCGTTTCCGGTGACCCCGAGGCTCATCCCCATGTCGCCGACGACGACCGCGACGGCGACGCTCACCAGTCCCAGCGGCACGCCGAGCGCGAGCAGGAACTTCACGCCCAGGCTCGCCCAGACGTTCTGGCGGATGACGCCGTTGGCCGTGTGCGAGAGCGCGTAGAGGTACGGGAGCTTCGCCACGTCGTCGCCCATCAGCGCGATGTCGGCGGTCTCCAGTGCCGTGTCCGTCCCCGCGGCCCCCATCGCGACGCCGACCTCGGCGGCCGCCAGCGCGGGCGCGTCGTTGATCCCGTCGCCGACCATCGCCACCTCGCCGTACTCGGCCTGCAGTGACTTCACCGCCGCGACCTTCTCCTCGGGCAGGAGCTCGGCGCGATACTCGTCGACGCCGACCCGGTCCGCGATCGCCCGCGCCGTCCCCTCGTTGTCGCCCGTCAGCATGACCACGTGCTCCACGCCGAGCTCGCGGAGACGTTCGACCGCCCGCTTCGAGTCGGGTCGTACCTCGTCGGCGACGGCGACGGCCCCGGTGAGCGCGGTCGCCGTCCCGACGAGCACAACGGTCTTCCCCTCGCGCTCCAGCGCGGCGATCGCTCCGTCGGCGAACGCGCCGTCGGCGGAATCGCCCG
>JAWOEO010000081.1:0-3818 GCA_046482755.1 Halohasta sp.
ACGCCTCGCTATGGAGCCGCCGGCCCGTATCAGCACCGACACCCGTGTCGACGACGAGGGCTACCTGCATACGGGTCGCGCCCAGCGCCAGCCCGACCGCGTCGTCGTCGACTGCAGCACGGGGGGTGAGCGATGACCGACTCGGCACTCCAGACCGAACACGAGTTCACCCTGCCGCAGGGGTACGTCGACGACGAGGGGACCCTCCACACGGAGGGGCGTATGCGGCTGGCGACGGCGGCCGACGAGATCAAACCCCTGAAAGATCCCCGCGTCCAGTCGAACTCGTCGTATCTGACGGTCGTCCTGCTGTCGCGCGTGGTCACCGAACTCGGCGATCTGGAGACGGTCGACCCCGAGGTGATCGAGTCGCTGTTCGTCACCGATCTGGAGTACCTACAAGGGCTCTACGAGCAGATCAACAGTCCCGACGACCCGCAGGCAGCCGTCCCCAACGGGGGCGGTATCGAGCCGACCGGGATGGACGCGATCGGCGGCGAGACTGACGCGGTCGACGGCGACGAGATGGACGGGGCCGAACTGGGAAACCCGACGGGCTGAGGCTGTACGAGCCCGATGTCCTCTACGAGGAGGTCGCCTTCGTGGCCTACCACTTCAACTGGAGCCACGACGAGGTCTTGGGCATGCCCCACTGGGAGCGCCACCGCTGGTGTGAGGAGATCAGCACGATCAACGAACGCCGCAACCGCGACTCCGGCGGCGGGCTCGGTGGGTCGACCGGCGGTGCCACCGAGGGCGGCGGCATCGAGCTGGTCAACCCGGAGTTCGAGGGGTGATCGATAGTGGTCGACAACCCCTACTCGCAGTACAACTTCGAACTCGAAGTCGACGGCCAGCCGGTCGCCGGCTTTTCGGAGGTCTCGGGGCTGACCATGGAACTGGAGACGGTCGCCTACCGGGAGGGCGGGGTCAACGACCACGTCCACCAACTGCCCGACGGCTTCGCCCACGCCAGCCTCGTGTTGCAGCGCGGCCTGACCGCGGACACGAGCTTCTGGAACTGGCTCCAGGAGGTGATGAGCGGGACGATCAACAAGCGTGACGTCGTCCTCACGCTCAAATCGGGTTACAAGGGCGACAGCGCGTGGGCTTGGGAGTTCACCAACGCCTACCCCACCAAGTGGAGCGGTCCGGACCTCACCGGCGGCGCGAACGGAATGGCCATCGAGTCGATCGAACTCACCTACGAACGGTTCGACACGCTCTCGGGGCTCCCCGAGTAGCCGCTCCGTGTGTTTCGACTGTTCTCCCCCTCTCAACGCCCACAGTCGACAGCGGACACAACGTTTTCGGTGCCGAACTGGACATACGTAGCCTCCAGCGCCCCGACAGGAGCCTATTAGTCGATCCCGGCCCACCTACTCGTATGGACAGTGACGCCGCCGTGCTCTCCGCCGACGCCCCGCTGGATCTCCGACTCTCGGAGCCAGAACTGGATCGGACCCGCGACCACCTCGTCTCGTTCATCCGCGAGACCGTCGACGCGGCCGGTGCGGAGGGTGCGACCCTCGGCCTTTCTGGAGGTATCGATTCGACGACGACCGCCCACCTCGCCGTCGAGGCCCTCGGGACCGACGGCCTCCATGGTTTGGTTATGCCCAGCGAGGTCAACGATCCCGAGGTGATGAGTGATGCCGAGCGGGTCGCCCAGCAGTTGGGCATCGAGTACGACGTGATCGAGATCCAGCCGATCGCCGAGGGGTTCTTCGCGGCCGTCCCGGAGGCGGCCGACGACCGGATGGCGACCGGCAACGTCTACGTCCGGACGCGGGCGGTGCTGAACTACTTCGTCGCCAACGCCGAAAACCGGGTCGTCCTCGGCACCGGCAACCGCGCCGAAGCGATGACCGGCTACTTCACCAAGTACGGCGATCAGGCCGTCGACTGCAACCCGATCGGCACCCTCTACAAACAGCAGGTCCGGCAGCTCGCGGCCCACATCGGCGTCGACCACGATCTGGTGATGCAGACGCCGACCGCCGGGATGTGGACCGGCCAGACCGACGAGGAGGAACTGGGTCTCGACTACGACCAGGTGGATGCCATCCTCGCGCTCCACATCGACGGCCCACTGTCGACGGCCGCGACCGTGCGGGCGCTCGACGGCGTCGACCGCGAGGCCATCGAGCGCGTTGAGACGCTCGTCGAGGGGAGCCAGCACAAGCGATCGATGCCGCCAGCCCCCGAGCCGCTGGACCTGTAGGGTGTTTCCAAAGGTCTTTGACCGTCGCAATTCTAGGAATAGGAGATGGATACTGCCGCGCGGGCTCGGGCCGCAGCACGGGAGGTGGTCGCGGATATCGAGCCCCGGCACCTCCGGGAGGTGCTGTTCGACCGGCTTGCGAATGCGTCGATGGCTCCCGGCGTGCTCGTGTTCTTGAGTGCACAGGCGAGCGACCCGACCGTCGACCTCGACGGACTGGCCGAGCGGAGCGCCGGCGTCCAACTCATCTACGAGGGGCTCCGGCTCACCCGGTCGCTGGCCCACGACGAGCCGTGGACCGATACCACGACCGACGAGATCGACGCCGACATCGACATTCTGGCCGCCGACGTCTTCGTCTCCCGCGGGTTCTACCTCTTGGCGCGAACGGAGGCCGCCACCGCCGCGGTCGACACCGTCCAGTCGTTCGGCCGCGATCAGACGCTCCGCGGCCGGCCGGCTGCCGACGCCGCGACCCTCGACCGAAACCTGGAGGCCGACATCTTCGCGCTGGCCGTCCGGACCGGGCTGACCGCCGTCGACGCCATTCCCTCCGAGGCGATCCTCTCGTTTGCGGCTGACCTCGCCCGCGTCGATGGCGACGACCTGTCGGCGGCCGACACGATGCTCTCGGAGGCCGCCGTCGACCGATTGACCGAACTCTCCGATGGGGTCGACGGTCGGCTCCCTTCCTCGGCCAGCGACGGGTAGCAAACCGCCCGCCGGCGAATCGAAACGTGTAAAAGCGTCTCCGGTCAACCAACGAATGCGTGCCTGGGTAGCTTAGCCTGGTAAAGCGCGTCCTTGGTAAGGACGAGAGCCCGGATTCGAATTCCGGCCTAGGCTCTTTTGCTGTTACGCCTCCGGTTCCGGCGTTCCGGTTCGATCCGCCTTTGGGAGGGAGTTTTAATCAGCCGGGGCGACCAACGTCCGGCATGCTCACAGCCGACCGCATGGCGGCCGTCGACGCCAACGCCGCCGCCCTCGGCATCCCCCGAAAACAGTTGATGGAGTCCAGCGGCAACGCCGTCGCCCGCGCCGTTCGCGCCGACGTCGACCCCGGTAGCCGGGTCGTCTTTCTCTGCGGACGGGGCAACAACGGCGGCGACGCCTTCGTCGCCGCGCGGTTTCTCACCGACTACGATGTCGAGGTCGCCCTGCTGGGCCGCCCCGACGCCATCGGTACCGCCATCGCCCGCGAGAACTGGGCCGCCCTGCAGGCAGCCGACCTCCCCACGACGACGGTCACCGACACTACCCACCTCGACGGCCTCGGCTTGGAGGACGCCGACTGCATCGTCGACGCCATGCTCGGAACCGGCGTCACCGGCGCGCTCCGCGAGCCCGAGGCGACGGCCGCACGGGCGATCAACGCCACCGACGCGCCGGTCCTCGCGGTCGACGTTCCCTCGGGAGTCGACGCCGACACCGGCGACGCCGCCGGCGTGGCGGTCGACGCCGACCACGTCGTCACCTTCCACGGTAATAGCTCAAGTCTTCCGGATAGGGAGCAGGTTCGTCCCAAAATAGAAGGATTTCGTTATCTCCGGCAGTCAATTTAAGATTTTCCGGAGGCGGAGGTATAAAATCCCGG
>JAWOEO010000176.1:0-4396 GCA_046482755.1 Halohasta sp.
TATCAAGCCCGCCCGTCTCATTCCAAAATGTTGTGTTTGCACTATCAGCCCGTTCGGGCTCGGCTTCCTCCTCGAACGAATCGTTTGGTTGATAGACGTTCAGTAATCGCATACTGTCGGCGCCAGTCCCGCCACCGCGCTGGTGCAGCGAGAAGTAGACCTCGTCGTTGCCCTCCAAGTCGACACCGTACTCGTCGTATCGTATCTCGTCGCCCTCAACGTCCTGATACAGGATGACATCCGCTGTCGACCCGTCGTCGGCGACAGTTACTTCCATCCGATAGGTGCCTTGCGGATGGTGAACGAACGTCTCAAGTGTTCGGTGGAAATCATCTGAAATCCACCATGTACGTGTCCATTCCGCATCACGGAAATACCACTCATAATCAACACCGGATTCGGTGTTGTTGAGCGTATATACTCGTGTCTCTCCCGGTTCTAACTCCTGATTATCGTGCATATACCGAGTCACTCTGTATCCATCTGGATCGGATTGCCACTCGCCGTATGTGACGATTCCGTCACCGTTGTCCTCCGAATCCCTGTTGAACTTCCGATAGGGAGTGTATTCGAAGCCGAGATTAGCAGCTGGTAGTCCACCCAAATCAGTCAAATTCCCCGTCACTTCGGCAGTTGTGGCACTCGTTGGAGTCACATTTACCGTATTTGCGGCAAGCGAAGGGTCAGATTCGAGGATCCGGACTTCCGTTTCGGTCGACTCGTTGCCGACCTCGGCAGTCACGTTCACCGTACCCGTTTCATTGCCGGTGATCGTCGACGCGCTCTGATTAACCTCGAGTTTCGAGCTTTCCGGAATGATCGCCTCGTCGGTCACGGTTCGGCTGATCTCGCGGTCGTCGAATTCAAAGATTTCCTCAACCGTGTAGTTGGCCGGCTTGTCTTTCAGCACGTAGGCTGGGTCGCTCTCGTTGGCGATCTTGAATGCCAATCTGTCGACCGTAGATTCAAAGTCGTAGGTTTCGCTGTGAACGACCGTCTCGGTCGGATCATGGATCACCAGCAGTTCGAACCGTCCGTTGAGAATCGGATCGTCGAACGTCTTGTTGGAACTGGTTCCAGGAGCCAAGGGGTTCTCAAGGCTCATATTCTCCTCGACGCCGACCAGCCGGATCGTCGTCTCGTTCGGAGACAGCGTGTCACCACCGCGGTGATCCAGCGTGACATCGATCGGCGTGGCCTCGGATTCGATGTCTGCCATCGGCCCCTCTTCGATATCGGCCTGCCACTCCGAGAGCACGACCGCACCTGCTCCGGTGACCGTCAACGTGATCACCGCCGTCAAGAGGATCACACCGACACTCTCGCTTTGGGCACGCTCGAACATCAGCAGGCCCCCGTCATATTGATCTCTTGGTGCGGCTCCGGCGTCTCCTCGTCTGGGTCGACGAGCGCGACACCACACCGTTCATCGTCACCGAAAGTCAACTCGTCGCTGAGTGTGATCGTCTTCTTGCCGTCGATTTCATCTTCAACCGCGTCTTCCGGTGTCCCGTTAAAGAGCCAGACATCGACCGGCTCATCGACGCGGTTGTTGAATTGATCCCGTACGTCGACTTTGAGTTCCAGACTACTGTCGTCGAATGATCGGTTCCGAAGATACGTCGGCTCAGGCTCAGCCGCGTCCGACCCGACATTGACCTTGTGAACCGTCAGCTTATACTCTTTCTTTCCTTTGAGGCGAATCGTGGCGTTTTCGTCGCTCACCGAAACGTTCTCGACGTTCTCCTGTTCGTAGAGCATACCGTCCGGATCGCTCTCGTTCCAGTGGTCTTCGCCCAGCGCAGTCGGGAGTTCGAGCGTGATCGGCCCAGTGTTGGAATCGTTTTCGACTTCGATTGTTGTCTCGTTGGTCACCCGCTCGGGGATCACCGACTGGGCGTCGGTGTCGACAGACTGAAGCTCACCGTCGATGACGACGAGGTTTATCTCGTTGCCATCGATGATCGGCTGATGGCCCTCAGCCAACCGGAGCTCGGTAGTGTTCGATTCATTGTACAGGGCCGCAAGTATCCCGTACTCGATCCGGTAGTCGGCCGTCCCACGGAGTTCCCGGTAGTTCGGGCTGTAGGTAAGCGCCTGCGTCTCGTAGGTCCGCGTGGAGTTGTTCCAGTAGTTATCGAACGACTGGTTGGTGTCGGTGACTGCCGTCACGTTGTGGAGTTCCACGGTCTTGTCGGAACTCGTCTGTAGCGTCCCGCTTGCCGGCGGCGGGTAGATGAAAAACAGCCGGTTGTTGTAGCTGGTCCCCAGTGTGACCGTGGCCGTCCGTGGCTCGCCGTCGACGTGGACCGTCTCGAAAATCGCGGTGTAGAGGTCGACCATCTCGTCGCCGACCTGCTGGCTGTGTTCGAACTCGACCTGCCTGTTTTCCTCCGGCACACCCTGGGCCTGATAGAGCGTAAGCGCGATGATCAGAAACCCGAACAACAGCACGGCTCCGACCTGAATCGACTGGGCCCGGTTGTCGGAGCGGACATTCATTTCAGCAAGAGTATTTCCTACATGATTAAAAATATATTGGAACCGGAGTGGGTTCCGTCTGGGAGATCTGGCCGAAACAAGGGCTCTCGCGGGCTGTAACGGACCGAATCAGGCGTCGAGTTGTCGACGGCCGGGCGCGATCAGGGCGTCGAGTTCCGACGCCAGCGCACCCTTGGCGTCCATCGGGTGGAGTTCACCCGACTCCATATCGGCCTCTAAGGCCTCGTAGCTCTCGTATTCGAGGTCGCCGCCGTACTCGTCGGGGCGTTCGACGACCACGGTGTCGACCCGCGGGAAGACGTGGTATTTGAACAGTTGGAGGACGGGGTTCTCCCGCTCGTGGCCCTCGTCGTCGGGGTCCGGGTTGGCCGTCGGCGGGCAGTAGGCGTCGTTGACCTTTGCCTCGATTTCGTCGGCGCTGTCGTCCATCGAGATCGTCACGCCCTCGCTCGAAGACATCTTGCCAACGCCGGTCGAGAGGTCGGCGATGATCGGCGTGTGGAGCGCTGGTCGGACGTCGTAGCCGAGTTCAGGCAGCGTCTCCCGGGCGAGCATGTGGACCTTCCGCTGGTCTAAGCCGCCGACAGCGAGGTCGACATCCAGATATTCGATATCGAGTGCCTGCATCAGGGGGTAGACCATCTGGGAGACTTTGGCGTGGTCGCCGCGCTGGATCTCGGCCATCGAGCGCTTGGCGCGGGAGAGCGTCGTCTCCAACTCGGCGGCGTGGAGATCGAGGGTGTACTCCTCGTCGAGTTGGAACTCCGAGCCGAGGACGAACTCCGTTCGCTCCTCATCGAGCCCGTAGGCGATGAACTGTTCCTGCATTCGCTCGGCGGTCTCCCGTATTTCCTCGAAGGTGCCCTTGTCGTTCAGGTAGGCGTGGACGTCGGCAAGCAGGACGGTGACCTCGAAACCCGCCTCCTGGAGGTCGATCAGCTTCGTCGCGGTCAGCATATGGCCGATGTGAAGGACGCCGGAGGGTTCGTAGCCGACATAGGCGCGCTTGCCCTCGGGAGCGTTGGCTAGCGTGCGAACCTCGTCGTCGGTGACCACCTCATCGGCGTTGCGGGTGATCAACTCGTAGGCGTCCATACACCGTCGTCGGGTCAGCGCTGTAAAATGACTTCTGAATGCGGGTGGCTAGCTCCCGCTGGACTTCGTATCCGCACGGTGTTCGCTAATGAGTTCGTCGACCATGCTCGCTTTCTGCTCGCGTTCACGCGCTTCGGCCCGCTGTTCCCAATCCTCGATCACGGCCTGGATCTCCTCGTCATCCACAACCGCCAACTCGTCGATCTCCTGAATCGAGACATCCTCAGCGGGCCCGACCGGAATCCCGGCCTCGAACAACACTTCGTCGGCCGCATCCGACAGCCCACCCTCTCGGAGGACGACCCGCGGCTCGATGTCGGCCAGCCGCTCGGCGGTGCTCCGCCCGGCCCCCGAGGCGTCCCGGAAGTAGATGATGTCGCCGCTCGTCAGGCCAATTTCTTCGTCGGTCGTCTTGATAGCGCGTGTGGTGAACTGATCGACGATTTTGACCGAGACGAGGTTGCGGTCGCCCGCCACGTCGTCGACGTTCGAGTGATCGAGTTTCCAGAGTTCTTTGAGCCGATCGAGTTTTGATTCGAGTTCGTCGGCCCGCTGTCGGGCCTCGTCGCGTTCGCGCTCTAAGCGATTGATTTCGCGGTTGCGCTGGGAAATCTCTCGGCGTTCGCGGGCCTCCTGTCGCTCTTTGCGCCGCACGTCCGAGAGTTCCTGTTTGTACTCCTCGATAGTCGACTCGCGCTCTTCGAGTGTCGCTTCGAGGGTGTCAGTATGGGACTGCAGGCGGTCGACCTGATTTTCTAGGTCCTTGATCCGTTGTTCTTCGTCCGAGAGCTCTCGGGGC
>JAWOEO010000243.1:0-3371 GCA_046482755.1 Halohasta sp.
CGGCACTCGTGGACGACACTGGTCGCCAGCGACCGACTGGTCGACGACGCCGCGGCGGTCATCGAGTCGATCGCCGACCGATCGCTGGCGGCCGACTGGCGCGACTGTCTCGACGACTGGCGCGAACCGGTCGACCAGCCGGCCGGCGATCACCCGGCAGTAGCTTCCGCCTACCGCGGCGGCGCGATGCATCTGTTATCGTTCGACGAGGGGCTCACCGCGTCGGGAACGGGGCTGGCCCTCCACGAGCGGTTCCCGGTCAGCATCCGCCAGCCCGACGCCTTCGCCCTGCTGTTCGATCCCGAGAGCCTCTATGCGGAACACCACGACGACACCTATTCCGGTCCCGATCGGGAGCCACGTGCCCGGCGGACGGCAACCCGAACTGAAAAGTAATCGCCGGCTACTTATACGCCGTTACAGCCCGATGTTGAGCGCGTAGGGCCACGGCACGCTCGCGGCGACGAGGAAGGCGAGTGCGGCCCCCGTCCCGTAGACGTTTTTGAGGAACTGCGTCAGCTCGGTTTGGGCCTCCTCCTCGTCGACGGCCCAGAAGTCGTGCATGGCGATACCCGACGCAAGCAGGAAGACCGCCAGCGCGCCCGCGCCGATCGTGGGGTAGACGCCGGCGACCAGCGACAGCCCGCCGAAGACCAGCAGCCCGCCGCTCAACAGGACCGAGGCCCGCGGCGCGGGCAGCCCTTTGAACTCGGCGTAGCCAGCCATGGAGTCGGTGTCGATGAAGTGATTTATGCCGGTAAAGGCGAAGACACCGCCGAACAGCAGCCGCGCGATGAGGAACAGCTCGCCCGCACCGGCTGCGTCGAACACCATCAGGCGCTCACCGCCGACTCGGTTCCGGTTGCGATACGATTCTGCCCGGTTGTACTCGGTTGGTACATCGTAGCTATCCCTACGGGCAGCCAGTAATATATCGCTTCCCGGACATGAGCGTCACCAGATTACCCCTGTGTCACCGACTCAGCGACGAACAATCGTGGAGGACTACCGGTGGTCGTACCACTCGGCGAACGCCGCCAGCGCCCGGCCGCGGTGCGAGAGGTCGTTTTTTTCCGCCGAGCTGCGTTCGGCGAACGTCGACCCCACGTGTTCGAAGATCGGGTCGTAGCCGAAGCCGCCGTCGCCCCGCGGAGCGACGATCTCCCCGCCGACCTCGCCGACGAACACCCGCACCGGGAGTTTGCCGTCGACGACCCGGCCCGGCCCCGCTGGCTCGTCGACCGCGCCGCCGTCGCAGTAGGCCATCACACACCGGAAGGCCGCATCCCGATTTTCGACCGTTCGGGCGAGGTCCCAGACGGTTTCGACGCCGAGGGTGTCCTCGACGTAGGCGGAGTAGGGGCCCGGAAAGCCGTCGAAGGCGTCCAGAAACAGTCCCGAATCGTCGACGACGACCGGTGCGCCGACTTCGCGGTAGGCATCGCGAGCCCCCGCGGCGGCGATCGGCTCCAAGGAGTCGTGCTGGATCTCGGGATAGTCGTAGTCGTAGTCGGTGATCGTTTCGTCGCCCAAATATTGACGGGCCTCCCGGAGTTTGCCGGGGTTGGTCGTCACGTAGTGGAGCATACCCGTCGGTTCGACCGGCAGGGCAAAGCGCCGTCGGTTCGGTGGCCCGATGCGGGGCTCGGTGATCAGTCGTCGACGATGACTTCGACGGGCTCGTCGGCCTCGGAGGTCTCCTCGGCGTCGGCTTCGGAGCCCGAGCGGCGCTCCTGATAGTAGAGCCCACCGGCGACCAGCAGGACGGCCAGCGACCGCCAGTTGGCGAGGTTCAGCGTGTAGCCGATGCCGAACGGTTTCTTCACGAGCATTCCCTTGCCGGGTTGCCAGTAGGACGACAGCATTCGACCGATCGAGGGGCGCTCGAAGTTGTACGGAATGCCGAAAATCTGACCTGAATCGGGTTTGTCTGCCATACCCCTCCCTACAGGCTTTGGTGTAATGAAAATTCGCCTTCTCAGGCCGGCGGTTCGTCGTCGACCTCTCCTGCCTCATCCTCTTCGCCCGCGTCGACCCCCTCGTCGTGGCTTCGGCGGCCGATCTCGCCGGTCTTCGAGAGCACCCCCGCCTCGCGGTCGTACGCGACGCCGGTGAGGTTGTAGGCGGCGACTTCGAGGAGGTCGGGGCTGAGTTGGTCGGCGTCGACCGCGCCCTGTTCGTCGAGAACGCTCCGGAGTCGCGGTTCGAGCGCGGCAAAGCCGTCGACCGCCGCCGCCCGGCGCTCGGCAGTGTCGGCGGCCTCGGCCACCGCGGTCGACCGCTCGGCCCACGTCTCGGCGAGGGCGGCGACCCCCTCGGCGGTCGGCAGCGTCGTCACCGAAGCGTCCTCGAGGATCGCCGGCGGTTCGTCGAACGCCGGCGGGACCGCGACCTCGCTGGCGTCGTCGATCCGGCGCTGGTACTCGCTGGCCTCGGTGACCGCCGCCGCCAGCGCGTCGGTCGACAGCCCGGCGATCCACTCCCGGAGGGCCCCGACGTCGGGGTCGGTGTAGATGGGATCGAGGCTCGACAGCGCCATCCCGGCCGTCCCCAGCAGGTCGGGGTAGGGCTCGCCGGCGATCTCGAGGACCGGATGGTCGGCGGCCTCGCCGACGAACTCCCAGATGTCGACGAACCGGGGATCACAGAACGTTCGCCGGAGCCGTCGGCTGGCGGGAGCGACCTCCGGGGCGCGGTGGTCGGTCGTCTCGGGGACCGACAGCGGCGGGCGGTCGTCGACCGCCTCGGGGGTGGGCTCGTCGGCCAACTGGGCCACCGCAACCTCCGCGTCCAACAGTTCGCGGGCGAGCTCGCCGAGCCCGGCGGCCCCGGCGCGGTTGCCGAGAACGTTCAGCCGGTCGGCGACCCGCTCGTACTGGTCGGCGGCGGCCTCGACGTTGCCCGCGGCGACCATCCCGTCGGCCGTCGAGAGGTGGCGGCGAAGCCGGGCGACCGACCGCCCGATCTCGGCGTGTTGGTAGCGGTCGTCGGCCAGATCGACCGGGGGCACCGTCGCGTCGATCCGGGTCCGGGTCTCCCGGAGCGTCCGCAGCGTCCGGATGATCGTCCGCCGGGCGTCGGTGTCGACGGTCGGCGGCGGCTGATCGCCGTAGAGGTCCTCGACGGCGGCGATCACCACCGCCGCGGTGTCGTGACCATGACCGCGTGTAAAATCCTGTGGTAATGAACAGCATTGCACATAGCATAGCAAAGCAGGTAGGCACACAACTTGGGTCATTGTTGAACTATTTGCGAACGTTTCTATCCTACAAAACAAGGGTAGAAGATGATTCAGGTACGGTGAACAGTGATACAATTACAAAATCTGCTTTCAAGGACTTACCGGCACAGGACTCTATTGAGTTTGCGTG
>JAWOEO010000264.1:0-3630 GCA_046482755.1 Halohasta sp.
TGTCTAATGCCGCCCCGAGTCACACTGAACGAAGGGGAGGCGAAACTATTTTTTGATTATGATACATGTTGAAAGTTTAATATTTAATCCTTTTCAGGAAAATACTGTGTCGACGTCTACTTCGACACCATCCGGTGCAGCCTCTTCGAGCGCCGCGCCGTAGTCGTCGGTCGTTTTGTAGTTGACCGCGGCGTCGAAGCCGAGGTCCTCGGTGAGCCAGTCGACCTTCTCGTCGGAGCCGGCGAAGCCGACCACCCGGCACCCCGCGAGGCCGGCAATCTGACCGACGACCGAGCCGACCGCGCCCGCCGCCCCCGAGACGACCACGGTGTCACCGGGGGTCGGTTCGCCGACCTCGAGCAGGCCGAAGTAGGCCGTCCGGCCGGGCATTCCGAGGGTCCCGAGATAGGCCGGCTGGTCGGCGACCGCGGGGTCGACCGGGGCGACCTCGCTCGCATCGAGCAGGCTGTACTCGCCCCAGCGACCCTCGCCGGTGACCAGATCGCCCTCGCTGTACTGGTCGCTGGCGCTGTCGACGACCTCGCCGACGATCCCGCCCTTCAGGACGTCGCCGACGGCCCACGGCTCGGCGTAGGATTCGCCGGCCGACATCCGGCCGCGCATGTAGGGGTCGACCGAGAGATAGGTCACACGAACGAGGAGTTCGCCGGGATTCGGCTCCGGTATCTCGGCTTCGCGGAGATCGAAACAGTCGCGGTCCGGTTCGCCCTGCGGCCGCGCGGCGAGATGCCACTGATGGGTTGTCTCGTTCACAGGGCGACTACGTCGGTCGGACCCAAGACGCTTGGGACATCGGAACCGGCAGCCCGAAGACAGGTCGGCAACCGGCCACAGGCTACTTTCCGTTCGGCGTCGAATCCCGACCCGATGTCCTACACCAAAGTCGACACCGACGAGATCGAACCGGTCGCCGACGGGCTCCGCTTCCTGCGGGAACCGCTCGGTTGTGAGCATCTCGGCGTCTCGTTGCTCACCTGCGAGCCGGGCTGGGAGGGCAAACCTCACGACCACGCCGACGAGGGCCACGAGGAGGTGTACGTTCTCACCGAGGGCGAGGCGACAGTGACCGTCGACGACGAGGAAATCCCGATGACCGCGGGCGATGCTCTGCGGGTCGACCCCGAGAGCACCCGACAGATCCACAACGGCGACGCCGAGAGCACCTTCGTTCTCGCCGGCGCGCCCTAGGTCTCCGGGAAGAACCGGCCGTGGAAGCCGAACGGCTCGGCGTGCGGTAGCCACGCCCGTGCCTCGACGGCCAGCGTTTCGGCATCGAACACCATCAGCGCCGTCTGCTCGCGGTCGACGTCCAGCGCGGTCGCCAATACCACGCCGTCGTCTTCTGCCTCCCCACCGGGCCGCTGGACTGGAATCGGCTCCTCGACGAACACCGACCGTTCCCACCACTCGTGGGCTTCCCCGGTCTCGCAGTCGACTTTCACCAACCCGTTGGCCCCCTCGCGGTCGGTCGCCTGCCCGTAGGCATACCGGTGTCGCCGGCCGGTCACTGCCCGCGGTACCCGCGGCAACTCCATCCCGCCGTCGTAGCGCCGCGAGCGGTCGACGGTCCCTGCTGCCGGGTCGATCCGGTAGCGCATGAGCCGACCGTCGGGCACCTCCGGGAACCCCTCGCCGTCGAGTGCCGACAGCGACATCGCGTCGACGATCTCGGGGCCCGGAAACTCGATGAGATCCAGCACGATCTCCCCGTCGGCCTCGGCATCGACGAAGGCGTTGACGTGATGGAAACAGAACGTCGCCGGGAGGGTCGGCTCGGCGACCAGCGCGCCCGTCTCGCGGTCGACGACGAGGATCCGGGTCCCGCGGTCGGGCTGCCACTCGAGCATGTCGATCGCCCCCTGCGAGCGGGGATCCAACGCCCGAAGCACCGACAACACGAGCGGCGATTCGACCAGTAGTACGTGATCGGCGGTCACGCTACAGTCGTGGATGTAGGCCGGCCCGCGGGCCGCAAGCGAGGCGATCGGCTCGCGCCGTCGACTGCCCGTCGGCAGCCGATAGACGTGGTACTGCGGCTGGAGGCCGAACTCCGTGGTAAAGCCGATCAGTTCCTCGCGGTGGGGATCGTCGACGAGGTGGGCGGCGGTGATGTGTTCCGGGAGGTCGTCGGCGAAGCTGAACTCGCCGCGG
Organism: Halohasta sp.; assembly: GCA_046482755.1. Lineage (GTDB taxonomy): Archaea > Halobacteriota > Halobacteria > Halobacteriales > Haloferacaceae > Halohasta. The sequence continues at coordinate 2,173 of JAWOEO010000264.1, forward strand.
GTGTCGAGCGTGTCGGGATCGAAGGCGACCCGACGGGGGGCTTCGGTGAGTGCGACGTACGTGCCGTCGACCCGTGCAACGTGGACGTTGGCGTTGTCGGTCGGCTCCGGGAGGCCAAGGGAGGTAACGGTATCGAGGATGCGCCGCCAGCCGCGGGTGTCGGTGCCGAACTGGCCGGTGAGCTGGCCCGCTCTGGCGTCGGCGTACGCCTCGCTTCGGAGAAACCGATTGGAGTACCGGAGCTCGCCGGCCTCGAAGGCATACCGGCGGAGCATCGCCAGCCCGTCGAACCAGTGGTTGAGGCGCCTGTCGCCGGCCTCGAACAGTCCGGGGCCGTTGCGAACGAGGGTTCCGGAGAGCCACTCGGGGATCGAGCCCTCGATCTGTGGCTGGTGGTCGTCGTACTCCGTCGACGGGGCGGTGAAGCCGGGGCCAACCGTATCTCTCACGGCTGTGACTCCGGGCGGCGCGGGTATCAATCCTGTGTCGGGCTGGCTGCTCGCCGTCGGAAAAACTCGGGCCGAACGCGATCAGAACGGGGCTTGTGGGCCTTCGTTGTTCCCCTCGTCGTCGCTAGAATCGCCGGGGAACGACGGGCTCATCCCTTCGGTTTCGCCCATCTCCGGGCTGCCACTCACGCCGGTGTTGGCCTGGACCTGCTCGATTTCGGGGATCTCTTTGACCATCCGGGTTTTGATCGCCTGGATCGTCATCGGGGAGATACCGCAGCCCGAACAGGCACCGCCGAGCTGGATGTGGACCTCGCCGCTCTCCTCGTCGAGGTGCTCGATGGCGGCGTTGCCGCCGTGCATCTGGATCTGGGGGAAGTTGCGGCGCAGGAAGTTCACCACGCGGTCTTTGAGGTCGCTGTCCGAGGCTGCTGAATCCGTACTCATGAATTTTTCTTGGGATGCGACAGGCTTAGGCCTTTGGTTCAGCCCGCTTTCACTCGGTCAGTCGGAACAGCTGCCGGAGTTCGGTCTCGATCTCCTCGGTGTACTCCTCGAGGATCGCCTCGAAGCGCTCGCGGTCGACGACGACCCCCTCCAGCCGCTCGTAGGGCTCCGCTGGGAGTTCGATGTCGAACCCTTCGCGGTCGGGTGCGTAGAACGGCTCGCTCTCGTTGAGCACCTGCTGGTCGATGGCGTGGATCAGCGTCGAGTCGTAGGCGTCGTTCATCGTGTTGAACGCGTTCTTGTAGGCCCGCTGGAGCTGCGGGAAGTAGTTCGCGTACTTGTCCTCGAACTGCTCGGGGTCGAAGTCGGCCATACGCGGGGCTTGGCCAGCGACCTAAAAAAGACGGCCGGTTCCGCGGTCGACGGTCCGGCCTGGCTGTCGCTCCCGGCTTGTCGACCGGGTGCCGGATCGATCGCCTGCGTTGAGGTGTGGCTCCCGCCGAGCGTGTGTCGTATTTATAAAACAGCGTGTGGGGGTCACTGCCGGGGCAGTCTGCTCGCG
>JAWOEO010000002.1:0-4663 GCA_046482755.1 Halohasta sp.
CTGGGCATAGCCGGGCGGGGAGTCAGCGCGTTCGTCCGCGCCTTTGTTCGGGAGCCAGCCGCCGGCAATCGTCCTTTCCAGGGATTTTTCTATTCTTTCCCGCCTTCTTTCCTCTAATATGCCGCGTGGTCGTCCCCTTGACCTCGTCCATCTCGCGGGCCTGCGAGATGAGTTCGTTCACGGCCTGGGTATCGACGCAGTCGACCACGAGCACGATGTCGTCCTCGCCCGAGACCTGCCAGACGAAGTCGACTTCCTCCCAGTCGGCCATCCGTTCCGATACCTCGCTCGTATTCACGTTCATGTCGACCGAGACCTCGATCATCGCCTTGACGTTGCCCGTCTGGGTGGTCACCGTAAACCGCTCGATGATCCCCTCGTCGGTCAGTCGGTCGACGCGGTTCCGCACGGTTCCCTCGCTGGTGCCGACGCGGTCGGCGATCTCCGTGTAGGGCGTGCGTGCATCCCGACGAAGGAGAGAGAGAATCTGCCGGTCGAGATCGTCCATGACGACCCCTGTGGGCGGAGCGGGTTAGTGATTACGAATTTCGTAGCTCAGCTTCGAACGACGCACTTAAGAACGACGAACGATACGTAACTCGTAATGTCGGACGCCTACATCGCTCTGGCCGACGGCCGCGTGCTCGAAGCCCGTTGCCGCGCGCCGGGCCGCACACGCGGCGAACTGGTTTTCACGACCGCCTATACCGGGTACGAAGAGAGCCTCACCGATCCCTCCTACGAGGAGCAGGTGCTGACCTTTTCCTACCCGCTGATCGGCAACTACGGGGTCCGGGCCGACCGCTTCGAGTCCGGCCGCGTCCACCCACGTGCCGCCGTCGCCCGCGAGTTCACCGACTCGGTGGCGACGTGGCTCGAAAGCGAGGGCGTCCCGGCCATCGACCACATCGAAACCCGCGATCTCGTGACCTCCATCCGAGAGGAGGGCGCGATGAAGTGTGGGATCGCCGCCGGCGAGGACGTCACCCCCGAAGACGCCAAAGCCGAACTCGCCGAGTGCAAGGAGATGAGCGACCACGTCGACATCGGTTCGCAGGTCACCACCCCCGAGCCGACGACCCATCTCGGCGACGGCTCCTACGACGTCGCGCTGATCGACTGCGGGGCCAAGGGGTCGATCATCTCCTCGCTCAACGAGCGCGGCGCGGACGTCCACGTCCTCTCGTGTGAAGCCAGCGCCGACGACGTCCGCGAGGTCGACCCCGACGTGCTGTTCATTTCGAACGGGCCGGGCGACCCCGCGAACTTCGAGAACGCCCAGTCGCTCGTCGAGGCGTTCGCCGGCGAAGTGCCCATCGCCGGCATCTGTCTCGGCCAGCAGATCGTCGCCCGCGCCTTCGGCGGCGACACCGAGAAGATGGCCTTCGGCCACCGCGGCGTCAACCAGCCGGTCCGGGATCTCGATTCGGGTCGCGTCGTGATGACCACCCAGAACCACGGCTACACCGTCTCCGATCCGGGTGAGCTGTCGGTCAAACAGATCAACGTCAACGACGACACCGCCGAGGGGCTCGCCAGCGAGGACCTCGGCATCATCACCCGCCAGTACCACCCCGAGGCCAACCCCGGCCCACACGACTCGCTGGACTTCTTCGACGACGTGCTGGCGATGGCCGACGAGAACGAACCGGTCGCTACGGCCGACTGAGCACGCACTGCAGACCGGTTTCTACATATTCACCGCCCGACCGGTAGCATCCGACCGGTAGCATCCGGTTACCATTGGATTAGACACCCGCTACCGGTCGGTAGGAGTCGACTACCGGCCGGCTCTCGGTCGGGGCCACCGACCTGCGGCTATCCGTCGCCGGCCGTCCGGGGCTGGTCGTCGTCGACCGACTCGGCGGTCGGCGTGTCGTCGGCGTCGTCGCCCGACTGTCGGTCGACGATCGCCTCGGCGAGTGGGGTGTCGGGATCCCGGAGCTGTTCGACGGTGAGCAGGTCGGCGTAGTCGACCAGCCGCCGGATGGCGACCCCGGTGAGGAACCCCGCGATGCCGATCGAGAGCGTAAACAGCAGGCTGAACACGAGGGCGATCCGGACACGGTCGGCGGTGTCGAACCCCTCGGCGAGCCCGTAGGGGGCGTTGATCATGTAGCCGAGAACCGGGAAGAAGACGATCGACAGCGCCGGCAGCGCGCCGTCGTTGGCGTAGGCCGCCAAGGCGGTGAGGATCCCCAGAAAGATCGCCGGCGCGACGAAAAAGACGAGCTGTGACTGGCTGACAACGCCGGTGACGCCGTAGCTGGTGAGCACGACGAACACCGCTGCAGTCGGCACGTAGGGGTTGATTTCGGCGGATTTAGCGACGACGTAGACGGCGGCGATCACCGACAGCACGAAGCCGGCGGCGGTCGCCAACTGCATCGCTTCGGCCCCCTGTGCGGAGACGTACCCCTCCCAGAAGGCAGGCACCGCGAGCGTGCCGAAGGCTGCCACCGTCAACGCGGCCGCGATCCGGAACTGCAGCGCCGTCGACGTTCGGTCACGACCGACGAAAAACCGTCGGACCGAATCGGCCATACTGGAAGGTGTAACACATCAATTATAAAGATTCGCGTCCGATTCCGTTGGCTGATAGCCCGGCGCGAACCGGCAGTCGTTTACAGGTCGACCGTCCAGCATCGGTATGAGCGACACGCTTGATTCGGAGCTCTACCGTCGGACCAAGGCGCTGTTGGAACCCGGCGAGATCGAGCTGGTCGGCCTGATCGTCCACACCGACCTGACGAGCGATCAGGACCTCGAAATGCACGAACTCACCGTCGATCTCAACGAGATCATCGCCGAACACGCCGGCAAAGGCGAGAGCTACATCTACGCGGGCAACGACAACACCGACTTCTCGTCGAACCAGTTTCAGGGGCTGACGGTCGACGACAAGGCGTTCGTCTGGGAGTGCCAACAGCTCCTCCGGGAGGGAACGTTCGACCTCGTGTTCTACTACGAGGCGACCGCCGACCACGAGGCGATCGCCGAGGCCGTCGAGGCCCTCGGCCACGACGTGACGATGGTCCCCTGAGTCGCATTGGCCCAGACGTGAGCTATCGGGCGGCCCCGACACCACCCGAGCGACAACCGGGAGCCAGTTTCCCCTCGTTTAGTTATCAGTATTGATAGAATTCCCGAGAGGTATATACGTTGATAGCAGGTATCGGGGGCCATGGCAGTCGACGAGGCCGACGTCCCCGGGCAGGCCGAGTCGGGCACCGGGTCGGCAGTGCCGTCGCCGACCGACGAGCCCCGCCGAGCGGTCGAACACGCCGCCGAGCGGGCCGGTCGCCTCCACGCATACGTCGAATCGCGCCGCGATCCTGCGACCACGCCCGTCGTCAAAGGGGTCTGGACGTGGGAGCACTACAAACGCACATACTACTACGAGCCCGACGGCTCCCCGCCGCGGGTCGACGGCGCGGTCGTCCCCTTCGACAAGGGCGAGGCGCTGGGGTTCGACCCCGAGGCCACAGAGGGCATGCTCGCCGGCGGCGCGGAGACCGCCGAGCGGTTGGCCGACCTCGTCGACGAGCGGACGGTCGACGTCCACGACGACCTCGATGAGGACGCCTTCTTCACGACCGACGATGGGTCGACGACGCTGGCGAACCGCTACGACCTCGAAAAGGCGGTTCCCATCGAGAAGAAGACCCACTTCACCGAGGTCGAGCGCTACTGGGTCAACGAGCCCTACGCGTTCGTGATCGTCTTCCGGTCGACCAAGGAAAACGAGACCAAATACTACGTCGTCGAGCCCTACCGCAACGAGATCGAAACCGAGATCGCGACCTTCCTGACCGGCAAGCTCCGCACCGCGATCAAGTACGGCGACCAGGGGGCCGACGCCGCCGACACCGAGGCCCGCCGGGCGGTGATCGAGGCCGAGACCAACCGGCTGTTGGCTCGCTACGGGCTCTACGACGCCGGCGGCGACCGTTCGGCAGTCGAGTGGCTGGCCGACCTCCCACCGGCGGTCGTCGGCCGACTCAACGGGCTGTTGGACCGTACCGAAGCCCTCGTCGAGCGGTTCGAGGAGCCCATCGGCCAGCTTGAGGGGTTGTTCGACGATCTCGAGACCGACGAGGAGACCGCCACCCCCTCGCGGGCCGCCGGCACCCGCTACGGCGAGTACCTGGCCTCGCGGGACCGCAGCGGCGAGGCCGGCGACCGCCCGCCGCTCCACGAGCGGCTCGTCCCCGACCGACTCGACCCAGAGGCCTACCGCGTCGACCTCGATCCGGACAGCGAGGTGGGCGAACTGCTGGCGAGCGTCGGGCTCGCACCCCCCGAGGAGACCGCGGGCTCGACCGGGGAACTCGACGGAATCGCCGCCCGGCCCGAACCCGCGGTACTCGCCGAGAACCCCGAGTCGCTGACCGAATACCAGGTCGAGAAGCTGCTGTACTACCTCCAGCGGGACTTCCTCGGCTACGAGCGGATCGATCCGATCAAACACGACATCAACGTCGAGGACATCTCCTGTGACGGCTACAACAGCCGCGTGTTCGCGTACCACACCGACTACGAACAGATCATCACGAACGTCGAACACGGCAAGGAGGAACTCGACGACTTCGTCGTCAAGCTGGCCCAGCGCTCGGGCAAGGGAATCTCGAAACGGCAACCGCAGGTCGACGCGACCCTGCCC
>JAWOEO010000022.1:0-2758 GCA_046482755.1 Halohasta sp.
TGCACGAGACCCGCGAGCGGATCGACGCCGGCGTCGAGACCATCGAGGGCGCGGTCGAAACCTTCCGGCAGATCGCCGACGACGTCGAGGAGACCAACGTCGGCGTCCAAGAAATTAGTCAGGCGACCGACAGCCAGGCCGAATCCCTCCAGGAGGCTGCCGCGATGGTCGACGACGTCGGCGAGATCTCCGACGAGACCGCCGAACGCTCCGAGACCGCCGCCTCGGCGGCCCAACAGCAGACGACGGCGCTGGCGGAGGTCTCGACCGGTGCGACGACCCTCGTCGAGCGCGTCGACACCCTCGGGACGCTGCTGGACTCCTACGACCTCCGGGATACGCGCTCGCGGACGACCGTCGGCGAGGACGTCACCGCCGTCGAGTTCTGGCACGCGATGGGCGGCGAGAAGGGGCTGCTGCTCGAAGAACTCATCCGCGAGTTCGAGGAACAGGCCGACGGCATCCACATCAACGCCACCTCGAAGGGGAGCTACCGCGGCACCCTCGAGTCGACGCTGTCGGCCGCCGAGAAAGGCAGCCCGCCGGTGTTGGCCCAGATCTACGAGATCGGGACCGCCCGCGCGGTCGACAGCGGGGCGTTCACAGCCGTCGAGAACGTGTTGCCGAACCGCGTCTCCATGCGTGACTACGTCGACCCCGTGTTGAGCTACTACCGGACCAACGGCCGGCTCAACTCGATGCCGTTCAACTCCTCGGTGCCCGTCCTCTGTTACAACGAGCAGGCGTTCCAGCAGGCCGGCCTCGACCCGAACAACCCGCCGACGACCTTCGACGAGGTCACCGAGGCCGCCCAGCAACTCGTCGACCAGGGGGTCGCCGAGTACGGGATCACCTTCGCCAACTACTCGTGGTTCGTCGAGCAGTGGTTTGCGACGGCCGGACAGGAGATCGTCAACAAGCAGAACGGCCGGGCGGGAACGCCCGACGAGGCCCACTTCGACAGCGAGGCCGCCCAGGAGATCTACGGCTGGTGGACGAACCTCGACAACCAGGGGCTCTACCACAACCCCGGCATGGAGGCCCGCGGGAAGGCGAAAAACGCCTTCTACGAGGGGACCGCGCCGATGGTCATCGCCTCCTCGTCGTCGGTCGGCGGCATCACCGACAGCGCCGACTTCGACGTCGGCATCAGCGGCCACCCGACCCCCGGCGCGGGTCAGGGACTGATCGTCGGTGGGGCCTCGCTGTGGGTCTCCGAGTCGGCCTCACAGGCCGAACGCGACGCCGCCGGCGAGTTCCTCGCGTGGCTCACCCAGCCCGAACAGCAGGCCCGCTGGCACCGCGAGACCGGCTACCTGCCGGTCCACGAGGGCGGGATCGACACACTGGAGCGTGAGGGCTGGTTCCGGCAGAACCCCGGCCACAAGGTCGCTATCGACCAGTTGCTGTCGAGCAAGGACAGCCCCGCGACCAACGGGGCCCGGATCGGTCCCTTCAGCACCGTCCGGACGCTGGTCGGCGAGGCCTACCCCGAGATCCGCGACGGCGACCTCGAAACCGAACTCGAACGCCTCAACGAGCGGGTTGAGAGCCAACTGGACTCCTACAGTCGAAACGGCCGGTAGCCCCGCGCCCTTTTATCAGGTATTTGATTGGTCAGTCGACGATTGTGCGCTAACCCGTTCCTTTCGGCCGGCTGTCGCGTCTCAGGCACCTGTCTGCAATAATATAAAGACCGTCGGCTCCAACAGTAGCGTATGGAACGAATCCTGACAGTCGTCCCGGACGACGGACTCCACGCCCGCCCAGCAGCCACCTTCGTCGAGACCGCCGGCGAGTTCGACGCCGAGGTCACCGTCGCGGCCGTCGACGGCAACCGGCCGGCGGTATCGGCCGACAGCATGCTCGGGGTCACCGGACTCGGCGTTCGCGGCGGCGACGAGGTGCGGCTGGTCGCCGAGGGCCCAGACGCCGAGGCCGCCCTCGATGCCCTCGAGGTGATCCTCTCGACGCCGGAAGACGAACTCGACGGGATGGAGCTGCCGTGACCGAACGGCGCTTCGAGGGGATCGGAGCCACACCCACGGTTGGCGTCGGCACGGCAGTGTGGTACCGCCCGACCGACGTGACCGATCTCGACGAGCCTCCAACGGAGGACGTCGACCCCGACGCCGAGCGCGAGCGGTTCGAGGCCGCACAGGCCGATGCCCGCGCCGAGTTGGAGGCCGAACGCGAGTCGACGCGCGAGCGCGTGGGCGACGACGAAGCGGCGGTGTTCGACGCCCACCTCAAGTTCCTCGAAGACCCACAGATCGAAAGCGGGGTCGCGGAGGCCGTCGACGAGGGGCTGCCGGCCCCTCATGCGGTCAAGCAGGCCTTTGCGGGACCCATCGAACAGTTCGAGGGGATGGACGGGATGATGGCCGAGCGGGCCGACGACCTCCGGGATATCCGGGACCGCCTGCTACGGCTGCTGACCGGCACCGACCGCACCGACCTCGGCTCGCTGCCCGAGGGGTCGGTCGTCCTCGCGGAGTTGCTCACGCCCAGCGACACCGCCCAACTCGATCCCGACTCGATTACGGGCATCGCCACGATGGAGGGCGGCCGGACCGCCCACGCCGCGATTATCGCCCGCTCGCTGGGCATCCCCGCGGTCGTCGGCGTCGGCGCGGAACTCGACAGTATCGACGACGACACCGACGTGGTCGTCGACGGCGAAGAGGGCGTCGTGATCGCCGATCCCGACGAGGAAACCCGCCAGCGCGCCGAAGAGTCGACCCAGACGCCTGTCGTC
>JAWOEO010000036.1:0-5415 GCA_046482755.1 Halohasta sp.
GGCCCTCGACGGCCGGCCGAGGGTCATCGAGTCGGACGTCCGGACGGCCGCCGGCTACACCCTCCCCCACCGGCTTCGGAGCGATCCCTTCGAGGAGCCCCCCGATCCCGAGGAACTACTGGAGGACTACTTCGACGACGATTCGGGAGCGGAACCGGACGGCGAGCAATCCGAAGACGGAGAGGACGACGGAACCGACGAGGACGACGCCGGTGGCGGTGCCGACGGCGACGACTCGGCGAGCGACGACGAGTCGACCGATGACCAATCGGGAGCCAACGACGAAGGGTCGGCGGACGACCACGGGTCGACCGACGAGGCATCGGCGGCCGGCGAGTCGACAGCCGAGACGGACGGCGAGGACGAGGGGGTCGACCGTGGGCGCGGGGAGAGTGACACCGGCGGTAGTGGCGACCGTGAGCCGGCCGAAACCGGGGATTCCAGCGACGAACCGGGCGACGAGGACACTCCCGAAGGGACGCCACTGGTGCCCGGCCAGCAGCGCGTAGCGGTCGGCGAGGGCCGGGCCCCTGACGTCGACGTCGACGAGCCGATTGGCGACGACGTGGCGGCCGGCGAACGTGGCCGAACCACCCATGCGGGTGCCCGCGGGCGGCGGGTTCGCACCGAGCGGACGGCCGAGGCGGGCGATGCCGACGCCGCCGCGTCGGTCCGGGCGGCCGCCGCCAGCGGCCACGACCGCATCGAGCGCGAGGACCTCCGCCGGTCGGTCCGCGAGCGGGAGACGGCCGCCCGGATCGTGTTCGTGGTCGACGCCAGCGCCTCGATGCGGGCGGCGATGTCGACCGCCAAGGGAGTCGTCATCGAGTTGCTCCGGGATGCCTACCAGCAGCGCGACGAGGTGGCAGTCGTCGCCGTCGCCGGCGAGGCCGCCGAGGTGCTGTTGCCGCCGACCCGGAGCGTCTCACTGGCCGCCCGCCACCTCAAAGAACTCCCGACCGGCGACCGGACGCCGCTGGCCGACGGCCTCGAGACGGCCCGGGAGCTACTCGTCGACGCCGGTGAGACGCCGGGGGTGGTCGTGGTGGTCTCCGACGGGCGGGCGACCGTCGCCGAGGGGAGCCCGACGGCAGCGATCCGGGAGGCGGCCCGGGAGCTCGCCGCGACCGAAGCCGAGGTCGTGATCGTCGACGCAGGGGACGGCGACCGCGGCGGGCTGGTGCCGACGATCGCCGAGTCGACCGATGGCCGAATCGTCCCGCTGTCGGCGCTGGATCCGACGGTGGTGTCGGCAGCCGCCAACACGGCGGTCGACCGCGAGTAATCGGCCGTTGAGGGCGTCTACGCCGGGGAGTGCAGTGTACAGCCGAGAAAAAGAATTATCACGAACGACATGATATTCAGCGTATGGAAATACTGGACGGAAACCGAATCGAGTGTAGCAAATGCGGGGACGTCATCGATTTGGAGGACGCCGTCGGGATCGACAAGGACTCCCGGGCGATGTTCAAACCGCTGTGCAAGGACTGTCTGGAGGACGTCGGCGTCCCGCCGGGCTGGACGCTCGAACGCGATATCACCTACTTCGCCCGACAGGGCTGATCAACTCTTTTCGGGCGTCTCGTCGACGAGATCTGCCGTCAGCAAGACCCATGCGAGCCCGGCAAGCAGGACCACGCCCACGGGGATCGGCACGCCGCCGAAGCCGCCGGTCCAGACCAGTCCGGTCGCCACTGCAAACAACAGCCCCGCGGCCGCCAGCAGCCACCCCACGCGTCGGATCTGGGTGGGCATATCGGCCGCTGTCGACTCACGTCCGTAGGCCACCCCGGCAACCACCAGCGCCACGAGTAGGACCGCCGCGCCGCCGCCCCACACCTGCGTTGCGGCTTCGAGCCCCTGTCCCGACTGGAGGCTGATCGCGCCAAGTACCGACCGGAGCGCCGGCCCGTCGACGCCGGAGCCGAACCCTTGGGTGTACTGGAACTCGAACAACGGGAAGCGGACGAACAACACCGTGGCCCCCTCGCTGGCGGTGTAGGTGACGCTCCACGGCACGAGTGCGGCCAGCCCCGCGACGACGAGTGCCAGCTGGCCGGCCCGGTCCCGCCTGATCCATACCATATCCGAGGACTGTCGCTGGCGGTGATAAAAGGCTGCCGGGAGACAGGCGTTACGTTGATACGGCCGCCCGCGAAACTAGGGGTATCGAATGCGGCGAGAACAGTTTGACCTCGACGTTCGTAACATAGAGTGGGTCGACGCCGACGCCGATCCCCGCCAGCCGCTGGCTCGGATCACGGTCACCGGCACGACAGAACAACTCCAGTCCCGGCTGCGGGACGTCGACGGCGACCGGCTGACGGCCGATATGGTCGACGTCGCCTTCCGGCTCACCGAATCGATCGAGGAGGATCCGGCCGCGGCGGGCGTCGTCGGCGTCGCCAACCGGCTCACCGGCGATTTCATCTTCGAGACCAACGAGGACGCCGACGACGTCCTCCAATTCATCAACGCCGCACGTGAGTACGGCCGAGAGACCAACAGCCCCGAATCCCGCTACCGGATCGAGATCGTCGTCGACGACGAGACGGTGACCTTCGAGAAGGGGACGTTCCTCGTCTACGACAACGACGGCGAACTCCTCCGGAGCCGGAGTCTCATCCCTTCGGGCGTCGAGTTGTAGGGACGACCGGAATCGGTCCATGTTTTATTCTCGCCGTGCCTATCACCTCGCGTGAGAAACGTCACTGATCGCACGCGCAACCCCTTCGGGATGGCACCGTCGTGTGCCCGGTTCGTCCCCGGCTACGGCGACGCCAACGCCGCGTTCCACGTTATCGGCGACCACCCCGGCGTCCACGGCGGGGTCGACAGCGGTGTGCCGTTTACCGGCTGCGAGTCGGCCCGCCGGCTGCAGGCGGCGCTCGTCGAGGCGGGGCTGCTCCGGGCGGCCGGCTCCGAGCCCGTCGTTGGGGACACCTACCTCTCGTATCTTCACATGTGCGTCCCGAACTCCGGCGAGACGCCATCCCCGGCGGAGTACACCGATATGGAGCGGTTTTTCGACGCCGAACTCCGGGCGATCGCCGCCCACGTCCTGTTTCCGGTCGGCGAGCGGGCGACCCGGCACGTCCTCGAAACCTACACCGCCCAAGCCCACAAGACGGCCGTCGACATGGACGCGCTCCACGCCACCGAGATCCGCGGCAGTGGCTGGCTCGTCATGCCGATCACGGAACCCGCCGACTGGACCGATACCGACGAACGGCGGCTGGTCGAGGCGATCACCGACCTCCGGTCGACCGACTTCCGGCGGGAGAGCGATCTCGGCCGGTTCATCGCCGGCAGCGACCCCTACTACGTCCGGTGATTACCGGCCTACCGACGAACGTCCGGAAATCGAACCCGGAATCAGTGGATTGTCGAAAAAGTTCGCATATAGGCGAGAAACGGACAGTATCAGTCCGGAGGTTGGTCGAATTTAGTCCAACAAAAGGCTTTTTGCAGACATACGTGCGATATGCTGATGGCGCACTGGCGCGGCGTCGTCAGGAGCGCCGACACGCTGTGGACTAGTGCTCCCACAGTGGCTTGGTCAGTCACGCGGCCCGTGGCCGCGGGTCCGTCGTGTGGTCCCGACAGGAATTCGCTCCGTCAGCCCCCCACACCGACCCGCGGCCGCGGCTGTTGACTGCGAGCGTCGACTGCCTGTTCGTCTCTTGTCGAGGTCCGCAGCACCAGATAGTTCGGTTCGAACAGTCGACCAGCAACTGCTCCCGAATACTAGTCGTCAGTCAGGAGTCACTCCCGGAGTTCGGGGAACTCGCCTTCGAGATACGGGTCGAGCGGGTCCGACTCCGCCCACAGCGCTTCGAAGAGATCGCGTCCGAACTGGACCGCTGGGTCGGTCGACGAGACGAATATCGCGGAGGTGTCGGTGACCGAGCCGCGGTCGGACCGCTCGGTATGCTCCCCGTCGGCTCGGCTCGTCGACTCATCGCTCAGCGTCGGTAGTTCGAACTTGAGTGTCTCATCGGTGACGACCGATGCGAACTGGCACTCGGTCAGTCGGATGCGTGAGCGGTCCAACTCGGTCACCTCCTCGCGGAGCCCGTCGGCGTACCGCTGGAGGCTGACATCGATCGCCTCCCGCGTGACCAGCAAGCGCGTCTCGGGGTGTGTCGGGATCGCCGCTTGGTGGCGTCGTGAGTAGTACGGTGTCGTTAGCTCACAGTGGTCGGCCGATTCGATCATGCTGATGGCGACGTCCTCGGACCGGTTGGGGTCTTGGGGTGTATCGCGGACGATCTCGTACTCGCCGATCTCCGGGAGTCGACGACGGAACCGTGCTGGAATGACGTCGATCCGATGGTGCTTCCAGAACGCCGGATCCGTCGCGAGGAACGCCTCCGAAGCCTGCCACGCCGAGACGCTGTCGGCGACGAGGTGTCCGTGTGCAGTGAGTTCCCAGCCCCTACTGCACTCGGTGAGCAGACCGCGATCTCTGAGCGTCGACAGTGCGTCATACACCGCGGAGTCGCTCGCATCGATTTCCGACAGGAGCGCATTGGTCGACGCCGTACGCTCGGCGACCCGGCGCACGATCTCCGTCCGTACTGACGACGTGAGGACGAACTCGTTCGGTGACTGCGACGGCATTCGTTCCTCTAGCCATGGTAATCACACTTAAATTATCAGATTCCAAAAGGAACGGACTGGACAACTACGGATTGACTGCTCGCCTGCCACCAGTCCGTTCGTCCCGGCGATACTGTGGGGTTTAACCCGTTGTTTTCGATGATGTAGTATCATGTCAGATCAGGGTGGGCGGAGCTACGAGTACATCATCGTTGGTGCGGGGTCGGCGGGCTGTGTGCTCGCACATCGGCTCTCAGCCGACGGCGAGCGCGTGCTGCTATTGGAGGCAGGCAAACCGGACGAGAACAACGAGATCGGCGTTCCCGCGGCGTTCTCGGAGCTATTCAGATCCGAGGTCGACTGGGCGTACGACACCGAACCACAGCCGGAACTCAATGATCGAGAATGCTACTGGCCACGCGGGAAGACCCTCGGGGGGTCGAGTTCGATCAACGCGATGATCTATGCCCGCGGCCAGCCGGCGGACTACGATCACTGGGCCGACCTCGGAAACGACGGCTGGGCCTACGAGGACGTCCTCCCCTCCTTCAAGCGGGCCGAACACAACGAACGCGGCCCCTCGAAGTATCACGGCACCGGCGGTCCGCGGAACGTGGCCGACCCCCAGTCGCCCAACGAACTCAGCGAGGCGTTCATCGAGGCGGGAGCGGCGGTCGGACTGCCACGGAACGACGATTTCAACGCGGACGATCAGTCAGGCGTCGGCCTGTATCAAGTGACCCAGAAAGACGGCAAACGACACAGTGCCGCCGATGCCTACCTCAAGCCCGTCTTGGACCGGTCGAACCTAAC
>JAWOEO010000056.1:0-4837 GCA_046482755.1 Halohasta sp.
GTGAACTACCCCACCCTATCGCTCGCCTAAGGGCTCGCGCTTGAGGGTGGGGCTTCCTGCTTTCACGACGCACTTTGCAGACACCGAATCGGTGTCCGCAGGGAGCGCAGTCTCCACAGGCGTTGATTCGGAGCGTCCCGCTCCTAACCGCTTTTTTACACCGCGAGAAAGAATGTTCCACGCCGCGTTCGCGTCTCTATCCGTCACAAACCCACACGAGGGACACGAGTGTTCACGAACCCACAGCGGCTTGTCCGTCTTGATACTGCAGGACGCGCACTCTTTCGTTGTATCTTTCGGGTCAACAGCCACGAAATGCGTGCCTTCGCGTTCGCATTTGTATTCGATCATCCGTAGGAACGTCCCCCACGCCGCGCCTGCTCGATTCCGTGAGTTGCCCGGTAGTTCGACCAAGCCCTTTGTGTCCAAATCTTCGACCGCCACCAAGTCATACTCAGTGGCGTAGTAGTTCGACAACTTGTGGAGGAAATCTCGTCGCTTTCCCTTGAGGTCGGCGTGGCGTTCGGCCACGACTCGACGTTGCTTCTCCCAGTTTTCCGACCCGTGTTTCTTCCGCGAGAGATTGCGTTGTGCCCGTTCCAACCGTTCGCGCTCGTCAGACAGGTCGAGGGATTCGACGGCGGTTCCGTCTGTGTCATGGGTGTAGTTGAGAATACCCACGTCGATACCGACGCGCTTCTCAGGATTCTCGGGCTTTGCAGGCGGGTCGTCCGGGGTTTCGACACCGAGGATGGCGTACCACTTGCCGGTGGGTTCGCGTTTGACGGTGACGGTTTTTATCTCGGCGTCGTCGGGGAGCTCACGATGGAAGGTCAGCGGGATCTCACCAAGTTTCGAGAGCCACAGCTTTGTCCGACCGCTCGTGTTCTTGAGCTTGAAGCCGGATTGACTGTAGGTGAAACTGCGGTACTCGCCCGGTGCTTTCCAGTTGAGCGTGCCGACGCGGTAGCCGTTCTCTTTTCGCCCTCGGAGCGTCAAAAGATTGTCGTATAACCGCTGAACGACTTTCTGAAGGACTTTCGAGTGAACTTGTTTCAGGTCGTTCCACCACTTCTTGAGACTCGGCAGGAGTTTCTGTTCGCTGTATGCCGAGGTGTCTTCGTTCCGGTTGAGACGGTGGAGCAAGTGGTTGTAGACCTGCCTACAGGTATCGACAGTCCACCCTAACCGTTCTTCGAGGGCGTCGGACGGTCGGAGTCGATACCTGTAGTTGTAGTTCATCTACGAGCGTTCTTCGATGAGTTCGTCGAGTTGCCCACGAACGAACGACGAGAGATTGAGGTGGTTCTCCTCGACCCACTCGGCTTGGTCTTCGCGGATAGTGATATTCTTCCGTCTCACAACATACGCATTATGCGCACTTGCGCGTATAGTTGTTGCGATTGCGTGGGCCTGTGGGACGGCTACCGAACACGTTTGAGAACTGTGCGGTGCTGTATCCCCTCCCTACTCGCTCCCTTTGGTCGCTCGTTGAGGAAGGGGCCTTAGCACCTCAATTCAGGTAAGCACCGTCGGCCCCCGATCACGGTGTTTGAATGCCAAAACGAGGATCGGGATGTCTTTCGGCTGGACGCCAGTCACTCTGGCGAGCAGTTGCGTCTGTACAGTCGACCGCCGCTCATCAAGCACCCCGGCCGCAAAGTCACGGCTTGAGGGGGCCTCGATCAACCCAGTCATGCGCGTGAGTCGCGTCAAAAACAGCGTTTTCAGTTCGTCCCGGTCGCTTGTCGACAGGCCGGGGGTTCGATCAAACGCGTTGAGGGCCTCTTGGACCATGTAGGCGCTGATCGCCGAGATGGTGGAGCCTTGTTCGATCTCATCGAGCAGCCGGACGGCCCGGTCGTTGGTCCCAAGCGTCCCGAACACCCAGAGGTTCGTATCGAGGATGTTCACGCGTGGTCGGCGTGCTCTGCGGCAGTCTCCTCACGGGCCGTCTCGACGGCCTGCTCGACGGCCGCGGCGTCGACCTGCTGGCGGAGCTCGTCGAGTCGGTCGTGGAGGTCGTCGTCGCTGATCGTGGTCTGCTCGGCGCGACCGAGCAGTTGTTCGACTCGGAGGGCCGCGATTGTCGGGTCGTTGTTGAGGTCGATCAGGTGTCGACGGACCGACTCCTTGATGAACTCGCTTTTGTTGGTGTAGACGCCCGTCTCATCGAGGAACGCTTCGAGTTCCCGGTCGAGCTCGACCGGGAATTTGACGCTGACGTTGGCGTACTCCATGGTAATACGATGGTAGTACAGTAGAATAAAGATATGGGCGACTGTGGATGTAGTCTGTGACTGTCCCATGCGCGGAGAGACCGAGGCGGCGTTTCTGATCGGCTGTTTGACGATCCAACAATGTTTTTGTATTGACAACAGATCAGAAAAACTGGATGGACTCGGCGGGATTTGAACCCGCGGCCTCCCCCGTGCCAGGGGGGTGATCTACCACTGATCTACGAGCCCTCGTTCGCATCAGACCCTTTCCCGGTTCTATTATTAAGGCCTTCGACTCGATATCGGCGAGTCAGTCGACGACACACCACCGCCGAATAGAAAACCCTTAACGCCCGCGTCGACCAGACACCGATGGGAACAGCACAGTCGTAACTCTGACTCGCCCCTCGGGGCTTGGGATTGCGACAGTGCGCTGCCAGTCCCCGGTGGCGGTCGACCGGCGAGTCGACCTCACAGTCGACACCTCGTCGACCCTGCCGCGGGACTGGGAGACACGTCGTTTTGCGGCCTGTGCCGTTCCAATTCAATAATGGCACGAATGCATACCCGTCGCCGTGGCTCGTCCGGATCGGACCGCCCGGCGGCAGACGAACCCCCGGAGTGGAGTGACGTAGACAGCGACGAGATCGAGGCTCGCATCGTCGAACTCGCAGAGCAGGGCCACGACCCAAGCGTCATCGGCATGAAACTGCGCGACGAAGGCGTCAAAGGGACGCCGATCCCGAACGTCAAACTCGCGACTGGCAAGAAGGTCACCGAGATTCTCGAGGACAACGACGCCAGCCCCGAGCTGCCGGAAGACCTCCGGAACCTCATGGAGCGCGCCGTCGGGCTCCGCGAGCACGTCGACGCAAACGGTCAGGATCACCAGAACAAGCGCGCACTCCAGAACACGGAGTCGAAGATCCGACGCCTCGTCAACTACTACCGCGGCGACGAACTCGACGAAGAGTTCACCTACAGCTACGAGAACGCCGTCGAACTCCTCGACTAACGACCAACACCACCAGCGACGCAGCCACGAATGTCGGAGACACACACCCACCCCGTCGACCCGGACGCCGCCGGAACCTTAGCCACGGAGCTAGCGACCGCGCCGTTCGTCCGCGTCTACGGCCACGCCGACGGCGACTGCCTCGCCGCGGCGGGACTCCTGGCGGTCGCGCTCCGCGAGCGGAGCGTCCCGTTCCAGATCCACGTCTCCGACGATCCGGCCGGCGATCTCGCCGACCCCGACACCGAGCCCGTCGACGATGACAGTCTGACGGTCCTCGTGACCCGGGGCCGGAGAGATGTTGCCGACCACGCCGTCCCACCGGTTGACGACAGCCGCCCGGCCAGCGTGGTCGCCGCCGCCGTCAGCCGCGAACTCGGCGTCGACCCCGATCCGCTGCTCGCACTCGCGGGCACGATCGCGGCGGGGTCGCTACCCGGCACCGACGGCAGCGGCAGTCTCCTAGAGCAGGCCGAACAGTCCAAGCTCGTCGAGCGCCGACCCGGCGTTGCGGTCCCAACCGCGGAGGTCGCCGACGGACTGGCCCACTCGACGCTCCTCTCTGCGCCGTTCTCAGGCGACACCGACGCCGCCGAGGCACTGCTGGCAGACCTCGAATGTCCGGCCGGCGCGGCCGATTACGACGAGGACGATTGGATGCGGCTCGCCTCAACGGTTGCCGTCGAAACGTCGACCAGCGAACCGTCGACGCCATCGGCGGCCGAAGCCGTCGAGACCGCGCTGCGACCGTACGCCACACCCAACGGCCCGTTCGCAACGCTGGGCGGGTACGCCGACGTGCTGTCGGCGCTCGCCGCCGAGACGCCGGGGGTGGCGATCAGCCTCGCGCTCGGTGTGCCCGGCATAACGGACGAGGCGCTGGCGGCGTGGCGCGACCACGCGAGCGCAACCCACCGTGCCCTCGAGGAGCCGATCACCGGTCGCTACGAGGGCGTGTTCGTCCTGCGAGTAGAGACCGACCGCCCGGCTGCGCTGCCGACGGTCGCCCGACTCGCCGCCCAGTTCCGCTCGCCGGAGCCGGTCGCGCTCGTCGTGACCGCCGACCCGGTCGCCGGCCAGCGGTACGCGCCCGCCGCGGCCGAAGCAGACGACCCGCGTGGGCTTGCTGCCGCACTGTCGACGGTCGCCACCGAGTTCGGTGGCACCGCCGGCGGGACGCCAACGGAAGCGACCCTTTCGGTCGACGGCGACGTCTCGGACGGCGACCTCATCGCCGCGGTCAGGGAGGCCCTCGCATGACCGACGAGCCGCGAACGGCGACGCTCCGGACCGACCACGCCACGCCGACCCGCGCCGAGTGGGTGGCGGCGGCGGTCGCACCGGACAACACCGATTCGATGGCGACGACGGTCGAGGGAGCAGTGGTTCGGACCGAGATCACACGGGAGACGACTGGTGGATTGCAGACGACAGTCGACGACTACGTCGTAAACCTCGGCGTCGCGCAGGCGGTCATCGAGGCCGTCGAGGGGCGCGCAGCCGACAGCAGTACAGTAGCCGACCAACACGCAGACGATACACTACATCATGAGTGAACGATCAGTAACCAAGCAGAAGCAAGGTAAGCGATGGTACACGATTT
>JAWOEO010000204.1:0-7752 GCA_046482755.1 Halohasta sp.
GTCACCTCTGGGGCGCGCGACGGCGTCACCCCCTGCGGGATGTGTCGACAAACCCTCGCGGAGTTCGCTTCCGACGAGCTGGAAATCGTCTGCGATCTCGGTGACGACATTGCGACCTACAGGCTGGGCGAACTCCTGCCGGAGGCGATCTCCGAGTCGACGCTCGACAGGGCCAGCCAGCAGTGCGAGGAGACCGACCGATGACGACGCCATCCGATGTCGACGAGTCGGCCCCGACAGCGGCCGATATCGACACGGAGATCCCGGGTAATAGCGAGGACCCCAACGCCGACCGCCAGTACCACCTCGACGTCACGGGCGACGACGTGGCTGACAGCGTGCTGCTGCCGGGCAACCCCGAGCGAATCGGGACGATCACGGATCTCTGGGACGACGCCACGACGGTCGCCAGCCACCGGGAGTACCGCACGGCGACCGGTCGATACAACGGGACGCCGATTTCGGCGACATCGACGGGGATCGGCGGCCCCTCGGCGGCGATCGCCGTCGAGGAACTCGCCCGTGCCGGCGCGTCGACGTTCATTCGCGTCGGCTCCTGTGGGGCGATCCAACCGGAGGTCGACGTCGGCGATCTCGTCATCACCTCCGGAGCCGTCCGGCAGGAGGGCACCAGCGAGGAGTACATCGACAAAGAGTACCCGGCCGTGGCCAGCCACGAGGTCGTCTCGGCACTGGTCGCCGCCGCCGAGCGATTAGGCTACGACTACCACGTCGGCCTCACCATGAGCGCCGACAGTTTCTATGCGGGGCAGGGCCGGCCGGGGTTCGACGGCTACGAGGCCCCCGGTAGCGACGAGTTGGTCGACACGTTGCGGAACGCCAACGTCACGAACATCGAGATGGAGGCCGCGACTATCCTGACCCTAGGGTCGCTCTACGGCCTGCGGGCAGGGGCGATCTGTGCAGTCTACGCCAACCGTCAGACCGGCGAGTTCCGCACCGAGGGCGACACGCGGGCCGCCGAAACCGCGAGCCTCGCGGTCGACCTGCTGGCCCGGATGGACGTACGGAAACGGGAGGCAGGTGTGGACATGTGGCACGCTGGCTTGGAACTCGATTGAGCATATCGGCCGAGTAAGCAGGTGCTGGAACGTGAGGCGACCGATTCGGTCCAATCGATAGTCGGCCCGTTCGGACCACCGTTTCAAAGCCGATTTATCCGATGCCGCCGGAGAGAGACACATGACAGATCATGTCGTCGTCGTTGGTGCTGGCTACGCAGGTGCCGGCACGGTCAAATCGTTCGAAAACGAGATCGACGCCGGGGAGGCCGAACTCACCTGGATCTCCGAACAGGACTACCACCTCGTCCTCCACGAGACCCACCGGGTGATCCGCAACCCGCAGGCCGAATCGAAGGTCGCCATCCCCGTAGACGACATCAAGGCCCCGACGACGAACTTCATCCGCGACCGCGTCACCGGCGTCGACACCGACGAACGCCGACTCGAACTCCAGGACGGCGAGGACGTCGAGTACGACTACCTGCTGCTCGGTGTCGGGAGTTCGACCGCCTTCTTCGGCATCGACGGCCTCGAAGAGCACTCGCTGACGATGAAGAGCCTCGACGACGCCCGCGAGATCCACGAGGCGATCCGCACCGCCGGCCAGGAGGCCACCCAGAGCGATCCCGCCAAGGTGCTCGTCGGCGGCGCGGGCCTGTCGGGCATCCAGGTCGCCGGCGAGATCGCGGGCTACCGCGACGATACCCGCTCGCCGCTGGATATCACACTCATCGAGGGCCTCGACGAGATCTTCCCCGGCAACGATCCGGAAGTCCAGGGCGCGCTCAAAAAGCGGCTCCTGGAGCGAGACGTCGAGATCCTCACCGGCGACTTCATCTCGGCAGTCGACGACGAGGCGGTCCATCTCGGTGAGGAGACGAGCATGGAGTACGACGTCCTCGTCTGGACCGGCGGCATCACCGGCCACGAGGAGGTCGCCGACACCGGCCTCGAGAAGGACGACCGCTCGAACCGCGTCTTCGCGGAGTCGGACTTCCAGACCAGCGACGAGCGCGTCTTCGCCATCGGCGACACCGCCCTCATCGACCAGGGTGGCGACGACACCGCGCCGCCGACCGCTCAGGCAGCCTGGATGGCCGCCGAGGTCGCCGGCGAGAACCTCGCCCGTGCGGTCCGCGGCGCGCCGCTGAAATCGTGGAAACACAAGGACAAGGGGACGGTCATCTCGGTCGGCCACGATGCGGTCGCCCACGACGTCATTGGGGTGCCGATCAACACCTTCGGCGGGCCGGCCGCTCGAGCGCTCAAAAAAGCGATCGCCTGCCGCTGGATCTCGGATGTGACGACCGTCAAACGCGCCGCGAGTTGCTGGAGCGATATGTGAGCCACGCCGGAACCCGATTCCGGACGAACTCCCTGTCGGTGTCCCAGCGGACACCGAGCCAGTAAGTACCGAACTGTTACTGTCGTCGCGGGGACGAACCGGCCGGTCGACGGATTAGTGGGCCGGTTCTTCGGCTGGCGCGATCATCTCTTCGATCTGCAGAATGAGGATACTGTTGGTGTCGTCTTTGGCGTCCAGCGAGCCCGTAATGCGGAGTTTCGATAGCGGTGTCGGCCCGACGACGACCTCGTCGCCCTCGTGGAAGTCACGCACCGACCCCTGCAGGTGGATCTCCGCCCGGCAGAGTTCGGGGTGGTGGACGCTCGAGAGGTCGATGCTCTCGACGTTGGCCGTCTCGACCTCTTCGCCCTCGTGGGTCAGCGGCACTGTCGCGGGTTCGTCCATCTGGTCGACGTCGAGGGCCTCGTAGGCGTTGGCAGTCGGCTTATAGCCGCCCTTCGGACCGGGGACCCCCTCGACGAGCTGGAGGGCTTTGAGGCTCTGCATCTGGTTGCGAATGGTTCCGGGGTTTCGGTCTACTTCGTCAGCGATGTCCTCGCCCTTGACGGCGTCTTCTGTCTCGCGGTGGAGGTTCGTGAGCGCTGTTAAGATCGTTTTCTGGCTCGGCGTGAGTTCGATCGATGACATGAGACCCAGTTGGGGCGGATCGTTCATAAATCCGATGGAAGACTAGTAACAATTACCTGAAAACCACCGGCTATCCGTTCGTTCGTGTTCGAAAAGCTACAAGATGTAAACTACTCGTGGTGTCGACGCCCGCATGTGAGACGGTCACTCGTTTCTCGATGATGGCGGCGAATCCGGATGGGGAGTCCCTACCGGACCGGCAGCCGGTCGACCAGCTCCGCGCCGCGTGTGAACATCCCGCCGCGACCCTTCCCCTCGGTAATGTTGCGGAAGACCGCCTCGGGATCCTTGTTCCAGACCCACTGCCAGCGCGTTCGTGCGAGGAGGGCGAGTTTGCGCGCCGTCGTGAGCTGTGGGGTCTCCGAGAGGACGTCGCACTCCCGGTTGCGGATGAGCCGGTGGTGGTCCGCATAGAGGACCGCCGCCAGCAACACCGCGAGCTGGCAGTCTTCGGGGAGGTATTTGATGCCGGCGACGCCCTCCTCGTAGAGGCGCTCGGCGCGAGCGAGTTCGTCCTGAATGACCGCTCGAACGCTGGGATCCATCTCGAAGGCCATGAGTTGCTCGTTGGTGACGCCGTGGCGTTCGAGGGTCGACTGCGGGAGGTAGATCCGGTCCCGCTCGACGATGTCCTCTCGGACGTCACGAATGAAGTTCGTCAGCTGGAAGGCCTCGCCGAGGGCAGTCGCATGCGGCAACGCCCGTTCGGGGTTCGCAGGCTCCATGACCGCGGTCATCATCCGGCCAACCGCGGAGGCCGAGCCGTCCATGTAGGCTTCGAGGTCGGCGTAGGTCTCATACCGGTCGGTGTCGATATCCGAGACCATCGCGTCGACGAAGACGTCGACGTCGGCGGCGTCGATGTCGTAGGTCTCGCGCAACTCCGCGAACGCCGACAACACTGGGTCGTCGGTCTCGCGGTCGCCGAGGGCCGCCGCGCGGATCGCTTCGAGTTCGGCGCGCTGTTCGGCCGGCGTCCGATCGCCGGGGTCGTCGACCACCTCGTCGGCGACGCGGAAGAAGGCATACAGCACGTAGGTCGCCTCTCGCATCCGCTGGGGCAACAGCCGCGTGGCGAGATGGAAGGTTTTGCCGGTCCGTTGTTGGATCGCTTTGCTCCGGGCGATCTGTGTGTCTTCTACCATAGCTCTCCGGGAGCCATCGGTCGTCTCGTCGGCCGGTTCCGGCGGCACAGCATATACCTGTTCATACGGACGCAATCAACATAACAGTTCGTACACAGAGTGACTGTAACTGATATTCGCGCGGATCCGTCGGGCGTCAGTAAAACGTGTCCGAACAGTCGTACACCACGCCGTGGGTCGGACAGACGTACTTACAGTGACGGTGGGTCATCGACGCCCCACAGAGCGGGCAGGGCCGCCCCGGCGGCTCGTCGGCGTCGGCGTTCTCCATACCCTCTAGTGGACTTCGATGCTCATTATCCTTCGCGTTTCGTCCGTCTCGACCGACAGTAGGGACCGACTACCGATCCTCGACACGGGGGATGTAGATCCCCGTCGACGGCCGCAACAGCCCGGCATCGAACCGCTTGGCTCGCAGGATCGCCACCCCGAACAGCGCCGCGACGCCGACCGGGATCCAGTTACCGAACCAACCGTTGATAACGCCCCAGAGGATCACGAAACTGATCAGATCGTCCAGCAGGAACTCACACTGTGCCAGTCGGGTCTCGAGCACGCCGCGGTCGACGGTCAGATCGAGGACGCCGACCGAGACGGCCGCGCTCAGCACCCAGCCCGCGTAGTTCGACAGCGGCACGTCGTAGAACTCGCCGCCAGCGAGATACTCCCAGAACCCCAGCGAGACAGCGGCCGGATCGAGCACTACGTCCATCGCTACCACGGCCGGGATCACGACCGCCAGTCGGAGGAGCCGGGAGTCCCCGCGTTCGCCGAGTAACAGCAGCGAGAGGACGTAGGTGTTGAGCACGATCGGCAGGAAGAACACGGGCAGGGCTGCCGGAATCTCGCCGACCATCGGGCCGAGATTGATCCCGTAGGCGAACTCGCCGTAGGGCCAGCCGGTCGACACACCGACGTACTCGATCAGGTAGGTGTAGCCTACTAAAATACCGAGCCCGGCCAGCGCTCGTCGGTCGACTGCTGGGATCACGCCGACGATCAGCGGGGCGGCCATCACGACGGTTCCAAAGAGGATCAGCGGCGCGTTGAACCGGAGGGGCTCGGGGATAAACGACCACCCCTCGGCGCTGCCCAGTAGCATGATCGCGCCGATCAGCGGGAAGAAGACCGCGATGGTAAACCGGTTGCCGTCGACGAAGGCGTCGAGCCATGCCTCGGTCTCCCGCCGGGTTCGCGGCAGTCCCGACAGCACCGCTGCCAGCCCCTCGGCCTCCCGGATCCGTGGCTCGGCGGTCGACTCGCCGTCGGCGACCGACTCGCTCACGGCAGCACCTCCCAGATCGGGACGATCTCCCAGAGTGCGCCGAGGGTAATCAGCGCGCCCACCACGGTGTTGAGCGCCGGAAACCACCAGTAGGCTCTGCCTACTGCGACCGACGACCGGGTGACCCACGCGACGAAGACGGGGTAGACGGCGAGTAACGCGCCGAGTCGCCGGTCGACCACTCCGAAGGCGAGCGCCGCCGCCAGCCAGCAGCCAGCGACGTAGCCGTAGGTCCGGCGCTCGCCGAGGGCGGTCGCAGTCGTCCGTATCCCGGCCGCGCGGTCCGGTTCGATGTCCGGGATCGCCGAGAAGGTGTGCATTCCCATCGTCCAGAGCCACGCCCCGGCGACCGCCAGCAGCGGCGGCTGGGAGCCCGTCACGACGACGTAGGCGGCAACGCCGGGGAGAATATACAGGCCGTTCGAGAGCGAGTCTAGGAACGGCGTGGTTTTGAATCGCAGCGGCGGCGCGCTGTATTCGACGGCCAAAAAGAGAAAGCCGACGAGCCACGGCCACGCCGCCGGTGGCGACAGGCCGATCACACCCAGACCGAGGAGGCCACAGACGACTACAGCCGCCGTCACCAGCTGGCCGCCCTGCCAGCGGACCTCCTTGTTCTCTTTCTTCGGGTTCTCGGTGTCGACCTCGGCGTCGAAGATGTCGTTGACGCCGTACAGGAGGACGTTCGCAGGAAGCACGAAGTAGCCGAAGAGGACGAAACTGGTCGGCAAAAACAGCTCCTCGACCGTGCTGGCCCCGACCGCGACGCCGACCACGATGGGTCCGGCGAGATAGAACCAGAATCGCGGCCGTGAGAGCGCCAGCAGATAGGTCAGGCGCTCGATCAGTCCACCGGTGCCGGAGTCGTCTCGCACGGTCGACATCACTCCGCGACGGCGTCGGCAGTCAGTTGGCCACTAATCAGACACATCGGGACGCCGATTCCGGGGGTGGTGTAGGAGCCGGTGAAGTAGAGGCCGTCTACCTCGTCGGACTTGCGCGAGGGACGGAACAGCGAGGTCTGCCTGAGGGTGTGGGCCATTCCCAGGGCGGTGCCCTCCATCGAGTTGTAGCGGTCGGCGAAATCGTCGACACAGAACGACTCCTCGACGACGATCCGGTCTCTGAGGTCGACGCCGGTGTTGTCGGCGATGTCGTCGAGCACCAGATCGCGGTAGGTCGCTCGGAGTTCGGGGCTGTCGTCGAGGCCGGCCGCGATCGGCACCAGCGCGAAGAGGTTGCTGTGACCCTCCGGCGCGACCGAGTCGTCGGTCTCCGAGGGGACACAGAGGTAGTAGGCCGGATCGTCGGGCCACGCCGGATCGTCGAAGATCGTCTCGAAGTGGTCGCTCCAGTCGGTGGGCAACACAAGGGTGTGGTGGGCCAGTTCGTCGACGTCGCCCTCGACGCCCAAATAGAGCAAAAAGGCCGAGGGGGCGTAGGTCCGAGAGTCCCAGTAGTCGGCGCTGTACTGCCGTTTTTCCGGCGGCAGGAGTTCCTGTTCGGTGTGGGCGTAGTCGGCGTTCGAGACGACGCGGTCGGCGAGGTACTCCTCGCCGTGTTCGGTGCGGACCGCAAAGGCCCCTTTTCGGCCTGCGATTTCGGTCACGGGTTGGTCGGTGACGAACTCGACGCCGAGTTCCTCGGCCAACTCGACGATCCCGTCGACCACCGCGCCCATCCCGCCGTCGGGGTAGTAGACGCCCATGTTGAAGTCGACGTGGCTCATCAGGTTGTAGAGTGCCGGGGTGTTGGTCGGTGCACCCCCGAGGAACACGAGGGTGTACTGCATGATCTGCTGGAGCTTTGGGTGGTCGAAGTAGCCCTCGACGTGACCCTGCATCTTGCCCAACAGGGAGAGTCCCCACGAGTAGCGCAGTACGTCGAGGTCCATGTAATCACGCAGCCGCGGGCGGTCCTCGTAGACGAAGTGCTCCATCCCGACGTTGTAGGTGTACTCGGATTTGTCGAGATACCGTTCGAGGGCTTCGCCAGCGCCGGGTTCGTAGCTCTCGAAGAGTTCCTTGTTAGCCTCGACGTCCGGCAGGAGGTCGACCTGATCGCCGTCAAGCCAACCGACAAGCCGCTGAGGATCCCGGTGCAGGAGGTGTACACCATCCGGGGAGTGGGCACTACGCCGGTGGGGAAGGTTGAGACCGGTGAGATGAAGCCGGGTGACGACTTGGTCTTTATGCCCAGCGGTGAGCAGGGTAAGGTTAACAGCATAGAGACTCACTACACCAAGATAGATAAGGCCGGCCCGGGGGATAATATCGGGTTTAACGTGAAGGGCGTGGCGAGGGA
>JAWOEO010000284.1:0-4641 GCA_046482755.1 Halohasta sp.
GGTTCGAGGGGGAGGTAGCTGAGTAGCTAGGTTTGCGGTTTCTTAGCCGCCTCCCCCCACTCTTTTAGTTAGTGTGCTATATTAGAACTATGTATTCTGTGGAAGAAGAAATGGAATTTATAAGCCGACACCCATCAGTTCCTGTAGCTCGTCGGGCGTCTCGGGGAACTGGCCGTCATAGTCGACGACGACTTGTGTGGCGGCCTCGTGGAGGTACTTCGCGCGATTGTTGTAGCCGAGGCTGTGGGCGCTCCAGAACGCCACCACATCGCCGCGTGAGGCCTCGGCCAGCGCGTCGACGGTGGGCCACTCGTCGAGAAAATCGGCCCACGCCTCGACCACGCGGTCGAGTTGGGTCTGTTGGCTCATGATTTCGGAGACGAGAACCGGGTAGGGGTCGTCGGTCTCCCGCCACGGGTACTCGCGGTGGTCGGCCTCGTACCACTCGACCAGGGCCTCTTGGACTGCTTCGACGGTCCGGTCGTCCGGAAGCCCCGATTCCCCGTGGGTGCCCGAATCGGTCATTGTCGACGCTCCGCACGCGGGCGGTTTAGGGGTGCTGATCCAGCCGAACAGCAACGCGTTTCCGTCTGCTGTCCCTGCGGCCGGTATGAGTCTCGACGAGCTAACCGAGGATATCACCGACGAGTACAGCGCGCTCGACGACGAGTTGGCCGTCTCGCTGGATCGGGAGACGAAAAACGAACTCGCCATGCTGGCGGCTGCCTTCGAGACCGACGACCCTCAAGAACTCGTCCGTCGCGGCGTGCATCTGCTCTACCGGCAGACCGTCGACTCCGGCGATCTCGACTTCCATCTCCGGTCGGGGTACGACGTAACCTACGACGAATACCTTTCAGGGATAACCTACGACGAGATGACCGGCGATGCGAACCTCCCCTCGTTGGACGACTCGAACCGCTATCGGATGTAGGCTGGCGGCTCAGGGACGTGGCTCGAGATAGTCGGTCAGATCTGCTCCGAAAGTGTCGACCAGTTCGGCTACCGCCTCGCTGCCGACCAGCAGGTCGTAGCCGTCTTCGAGTGCGGTTTCGACGTGGACGCCGAGGCCGACCTCGAAGACCGCCTCGCTGTCGAGGTAGGCGGCGGCGTCGGTCCACTCCCGTGGGCGTTCGACCACGTAGCGGTCGCCGTCGAGAAACGGCCCGACACAGGACTCGTCGTCGACGTAGGCCTCGTAGAAGCCGGTGGCGTGCTCGCGGACCGACACCGGCGGCCCCTCGTGGCGTTCGACCGCGGGGAGTTCGGCGGTCGACAACTCCACGAGGAGCACTGCCGTCCCGCCGTCGTCGCCGACGAACCGCGCCGACCGGAAGACCTCGAAGCCGTGGTGTGCGAGCCCCGACTCGATCCCGGCCAGCGATTTGTCGAGCTGTGGATACAGTTGGTCGTCGACGATATCGGGCGTCTCGAAGACGAGAGCGATCGGGGTCGTCTCCCGATCGGCCAGTCGCTCACGGACCGCGGCGGCCGACAGCGGCTCCCGTTCGGGTGGGAAAAACAGCGCGAGGTCGGGGTCGGCCAGCAGTTCGCGGGCGTAGTGCTGGAGGCGGGCAACGTTCTCGGCCGCACACACCGCCGCCACGTTGCGGTCGGGGTCGGTCGGATCGATCACGACCAGCGGATCGTCGAACGTCGTGGTGCCGTGGGCTTCGGGATCGAACTCGACGGGCGTCGACCAGTCGGCGGCCGCCTCCAACAACGGTTTGAGGCCGCCGTACTCGACGACCAGCAGTTCCGAGAGGTAGCCCGAAAAGCCGCGGGTCTTGAGGTCGCTCCCGTAGGCTCCGATCCCCTTGAGGAAGCGCTTGAACACCCGGACGTCGCCGGCGAGTTCGTCATCGATCCGGGCGTCGAGATACCGGGTGTGGAACGGGGTGCGGTCGACTGCGGATCGAATATCGGTCGCCGAGTCGACGCGATAGCAGGGGACGCAGTCGACATCGAAGCCGTCGACTTCGCCTTTGACGTAGGGGTGTTCGGCGTACTCCTGATGGCCGTCGGGGAGGACTGCGTGGCCGATTTCTAGCCCATGGGTTTCGAGGTCCTCGCGGGGAAGATCGGGCGGAAAGCGGACGAAGAGATCGATATCGCGGTCGCCGGCCAGCCACGTGCCGCGGGCGGTGGAGCCGACCTGCAGCACGTCGGCCGCGAGGTCGCGGTCGTCGATGGCCGCCTCGGCGCGGGCGATTAGCCGGTCGGCCGTCGCCGACAGCCGCTGGCGCTCGTCGACCGTTGGGGTGACGCGCTCGCGGACCGTCGACAGCACGTCGTCGAGACTACTCATACAGCCGGATTGCGTGACGGCGTGTGAAAGCATGTCGCTTCCGTCGGGTGGAAAGCGAAAGCCCTATTAAATGCATCCGACTACTTTCGGTTGCGTTGAGCCGTCGTAGCTCAGATGGTAGAGCACCTCGCTGTTAACGAGGTGGTCCCAGGTTCGAGCCCTGGCGACGGCGTGCTTTCTCGAATACTCACGCGAGGAGCGTCTGCTCCGAGCAATACTGTGAGAGAAAGCACAATCAGGCAGGGGTCGAGCAGACGAGTCGCAGCGCGTGAACGCAGTGAACGCGACCGTCTCGGCGAGTTCGAGCCCTGGCGACGGCGTCTTCTCTCGAAACAATTCACGAGGAGCGTCGGCTCCGAGTACCAACGGTCGCGGCTGTGGTCGTCTCGGCGCGGTCGAGCCTCGGTCGCGGGAACGGTTGGTGCCGGGTCAACTGCTCGGATCGGTGGTCGACCGAACGCTGGGTCCCCGTCTACGCACGGCGTGTCGACAGCCTCATATGGGACTAGCCGGTATTTCGGTTTAAGGGCCCTTAGCTTAGTCCGGTTAGAGCGCCGAGCTCATAACTCGGTGGTCGTTGGTTCGAATCCGACAGGGCCCATCTTCGAGCGACCTGATTGTCCTGAAGGATATATATTTGGAGCCCGATGTATCGGTATGGGCTGTGTCAAACACCTCATCAACGGCATCGTCTCGCTTCTCATCAGCGTCGGCTTCACGGTTGCGTTCGCCGACGAAGGCGACGAGTACAGCCTCTCGGAGGTCGCCCTTTCGGTCGCGATTGCGGCGTTCTTCTCGGGGCTGTTCACCAGCTACTTCGCCGACGACTCCTAATCGTCGTCGCCCTCGACGCGGCCGGACTGCCGGAGCCCCGCGGCGAACCGGCGAACCCGGTCGACCGAGGCGGCGGTGACCCGCGTCGTCGGCCGGTCGGCGAGGTCGGCCACACGGTCGACGACCGCTTCAAGCGCCGCCTCCCGGCCGTCGGTGACGGGCGTGTAGACCGCCAAGCCGCGGTCGGGCCCGGTCGGAACTCCACAGTAGCAGAGCGTCCGTTCGCCGCTGGTGGTGGTCCGGTCGACGAAGGCGACAGAATGCTGGCCCGCCGCCGTCCGGCGGTCAAACTCGGCGGCCTCGGCCTGCCTGTCGGCAGGGACGATCAACTCGTTGAGCGGCAGCCCGAGCACGCGCTTCATATCCGGGCTGAACAGGTCCCGAAAGGCGTGGTTGGCGTCGGTGACGATCGGTTCGCTCCCGCCGGACTGCGGCCGGCTGTCGTCGTCCCGATCGACGAGTTCGAAAGCGACGATCGCGTCGTCGACCTCGTGGAGCGCGCGTTCGAACCGGGGCGTCGACGGGCGATCAGTACTCACCGTGTATCGCCCTCCGATCGGCGCGTGATGGGGTGGTAGATCGTGGTGCGCATTGTTGTCAGACTATAACTCGCCGACGAGTAAAAGATTTTATTCACGAATGTTCAGCGAATTTCGTGGTCTTTTGTACAACTTTACGTAACTGCATTCGACGTTCGACGAGTGCTATCTGTGCGAGTTCAGAAGGCGTTTTCCAGCGCCGACGCCACCGATCGGGCCTTTTCGGCGAGGGGTTCGGGCACGTCACCGGCGTCGACCGCGGCATCGAGTTCGTCGTCGTCGACCCGCTCGACGGTCCCGTCGGCGTGTTTGAGCACGTCGACGTGGAGGTCGACGTAGCGCACGGTATCGGGGAAACACTCGACGGGGGTACAGACGTTGACGTAGGTTCCCTTCACCGAGCCCTCGCTGTCGCGGTAGACGGTCGGATACCACCACCGGCCTTCGCGGAACGTCGTCGTGGCGGTGTCGCCCCGCTCGCGGTCGACGCCGAGGCCGTCGTACGTGCCGCCCCCGGAGAGTTCGCGGCGCACCGTGAGACTCTCGCCGTCGCGGTCGGTGACCGTCCCCGAGCCCAAACTGAGACAGTGGCCCGCAGGCTTGCCATGGCGGATCTCGACGAAATCGCCCACGGCCGGCCCGAACGTGTCGGCAACCGTCTCGAAGGGGAACTCGCCCTCGGGCGCACAGAGCGCCTCGACGAAGTCGACGCCCGCACTCGCATCCGAGGAGCCGGCCTTGATCCGGTGGTGGCCCGGCATCGTCGTCGTCACCTCGCGGCGGATCTCGTCGAGCCCGAATCTGGACTCGCGGCCGAACCAGAGCCACGCCCCCGCGGCCGGGGCGGCGAGTTCGGCGGGTTCGTCGTCGGCGGCCGCGAGCTCGCCGTCGAGTCCATCCGTTCCGAGGCTCGCGGTCAGGGCGGCAGCCCGATCGGTGGTCCGATCGAGGGCGGCTTCG
>JAWOEO010000311.1:0-2810 GCA_046482755.1 Halohasta sp.
CTCGTAGGTGCCGACGATCACGTCGGCGTTCGGGTCGAACTGGCTTCCTGAATCCGTGATCCGGCTCGCGCCGACCCGGATCGTCACGTCCAATCCGAGATCGCCGTATCGCTCCCGGAAATCCTCGTGTTTCTGGTTTGCTAGCGCCACGAGCGGGACGAGAAACAGCAACTTCCCCTTGCCCTTGAGCGCGCGGTCGACGCCCGCAAGCTCGCCGACAAGCGTCTTGCCGGTCGCCGTGGCGCTCACGACGAGTTGGTCCTCGCCGTCCAGCAGCCCGTTGCGGACCGAGAGGCTCTGGACCGGGAGTAGGGACTCAAACCGGGATTCGGTCATCGATTTGAGCCGGGGATGGAGGTCGAGATCCGCAGTCTGGACGGCGTCGACGTCGTCGACGGTCGCGCTGATGGTGTCGAACTTCGTCAGGTCGGGATCGAGGTTGCCCGACAGGAGGTCGACGATCCGGTCGAGGTCCTGAACTTCGAGCAGGAGGTCTTCGAGGCGGTCCTGTGCGGAGCCGGTGAACTGGCCCTTGTAGGAGAGTTCGCGTTCGAGTTCCGCGACCGCGCAGTCCGGACAGATGTGTTCGCGGTCGGTTTTGATCGCCGTCTCCTCCGTTACGGGGGAGTAGCGGCCGTCGTTGGCGCAGTAGCGGCAGGTCCGGACGACCGCGGCGTCGAGTTGGTAGCCATCGAGGAGGTCCTGTAGCTCCCGGCGGCCCCGTTTGGAGGTCTGCTGTGAGATCCGGATCCTGCCGGCGTTGCGCGCGAGGTCGACGAACTCGGTCGGATCGCGTGGCTCCTCGCTGGAGCCGGTTTTGCGGCGGAATCGCCCCGGTCGGGGGCCAGCGCTCGTCTCCTTGGGGTCGAGGGTGCCGTGGAAGACGCGGGAGCCGTTCTTCCGGGCGACGACGCGGTAGCTGTCGCCGGATTCGTGGAGGAACAACGTCTCGACCTGCGGCACCTGCTGAGACACGCCCGACGGTAGGCAATCGGGGTATATCAGCGGTTCGGCTCGGCGTCGGCGTGGAGCCGACCGCACACCCGGTCGACGGCCAATTTAATACGGCTTCGACGACTATTTGTGGGTATGCGTGGCATTCGTCTGGGGAGCGCCTTCGGCATTCCCATCCAACTCAACTGGACGTTTCTGCTCATTCTGCCCGTGTTCGCGTGGATCATCGGCTCGGACATCATCACGCTGGCCGAGTTGGTCAACAGCGTCCTCGGCGGCTCGATCGCCACCGAACCGTTGACCGCCGGGTCGACGCCGTGGCTCCTGGGCTTTGCGGCCGCCGGCGGGCTGTTTTTCGGGGTGCTGCTCCACGAGTTCGGCCACTCGCTGGTGGCGATGCGGTACGGCCTCGAAATCGAGTCGATCACGCTGTGGCTGCTGGGCGGGGTGGCGAGCTTCCGGGAGATGCCCGAAGACTGGCACAAGGAGTTCACCATCGCCATCGCCGGGCCCGTCGTGAGCGTGCTCGTCGGGGTGGTCTCCTACGGCGCGTTCAGGCTGGTCCCGACGGATTTCGGCGCGGTGCAGTTCGTCCTCGGCTACCTCGCAGTCATGAACGTCTCGCTGGCGATCTTCAACATGCTGCCGGGGTTCCCGATGGACGGCGGTCGGGTGCTCCGGGCGCTGTTGGCCCGCAAGCGCCCCCACGCCCAAGCGACGCAACTCGCCGCGGAGGTCGGCAAGATCTTCGCGTTCCTGCTGGGGATGGTCGGCCTGTTCGCCTTCAGCCCGCTGTTCATCCTGTTGGCCTTCTTCATCTACATCGCTGCGTCGGGGGAGGCCCAGCAGTCGACGATCAAAGCCGCCTTTCAGGGCGTCACCGTGCGGGACATCATGACGCCCGGCGAGGAACTCCACGTCGTCGAGGCCGACGCAAGCGTCGCGGAACTCCTCGGCCGCATGTTTACCGAGCGCCACACCGGCTACCCGGTGGTCGACGCCCGCGGCGACCTCGTGGGGATGGTGACGCTGGACGACGCCCGGACCATCAAAGAGATCGAACGCGACGCTTACCGGGTCGAAGAGGTGATGGAACGCGATATCCAGCACATCGCGCCCGACGCCGACGCGATCACTGCCCTGCGAACGATGCAGGAACACGACGTGGGACGGCTCCCGGTGGTCGACAGCCGGGGCGACCTGACGGGAATCATCTCACGGACCGACCTGATGACGGCGTTCAACGTGATCCAGAGCCGCGGCGACAACAGTTCGCTCATCCAAGGTGGGTCGACGTCGGATCTGCCACCAGTACGATAACCCCCGCGCTACCGCCGCCACAGTAGGACCGTGACCGCCAGTGCGACCAGACACCCGAAGAAGAAGACGACCCCCGGTTCGGTCAGGAACGCGGCGAGGCCACCGCCGACCCCATCGGCGGCGGTCGCGGTGTCGGCCCGCTCCATCGACATCGCTCCCGGCCCCGAGGCGGCGTCGCCCGCCTGCTCGGGCTGGAGATAGGTCGTCACGACGTACTGGACGAGGGCACTGGCGAGACCGAAGATCCCGAGCGCACCGAGCAGGCGCGTGATCGCCGATCGCAGTCGGTCGGTGGTCGACTCGGTGCCGGCGGTGACGACGAGCGCCGCATCGGTCGGCGCGTACACCGTCATCTCGGTGCCTTTCTCGGAGTACCACGTGTCGGCGGCGTCGATCAACTCGGCGTCCTGCAAGTTTTCGAGGTGGTAGCGGACGTTCTGGACCGTCGGGCGC
The DNA here is from genome assembly GCA_046482755.1 of Halohasta sp. Lineage (GTDB taxonomy): Archaea > Halobacteriota > Halobacteria > Halobacteriales > Haloferacaceae > Halohasta. Next base: position 2,728 of record JAWOEO010000311.1, read on the forward strand.
ATCATCCTGATCACGGATCGAAAAGGGGCCGAAGAGGCCGGGATCGAGACGATGGCGACCATCGTGATGCCCGATGTCGCCCC
>JAWOEO010000327.1:0-3738 GCA_046482755.1 Halohasta sp.
GTGTGGCGGTCGACCGGATTCGCGTCGACTAGAAAATTACTAGACTAGTTGTACTCTCATACAATAATAAACAACTCATATTCAAAAGAACGGTAGAGCAGTACGGGTACGGTTTTGGTGATCATAATATAAAGATTTTGCTTCCACAGTAACAGTTTCTAGCTCACCCCCTCCCCACTCTCGTGCGTCTCCAGTTGAAACGAAGGGGTGGGGGGCTAGACCGATCGGTTACCAATCCGACAGTACGGCTCGACGTCTCAACTACCACCCTTCGTGTCAGTGCTATCTGCTGCTGCGACGACCGGTCTTGTGACTACCTCCCACCCGACACCTGTTACCGGCCGTTCCTTCTACTGCGCCCCCGTTTCTATCGCTTCGACCCTCCTGTCGACTCGAAACGGTGGTGGTCACCTTCCACTCTGACGGACACCGAGACCGGTATCTCCGATTCGAGCGTGTGTCGGCCATCCCCCGCGTGCGTGGAACAAGGTTATAGTCTCGACTCCGAAACGTCACGTCAATGGACGACGACGCGGCCGACCGGGTCTACTACGTCATCAGCGACCTGCATATCGGCGGCGACGAGCAGTTGGAGGACGTCGAGTTCCTCGACGAACTGCTGTCGTTTCTCGACGGCCTCGCGTCGACCGACGAGAACGCCGAACTGATCATCAACGGCGACGCCTTCGGTCTCTGGGAGTTCACCACCGTCGAGGGGATCGCAAAGTTCGACGTCCTCGAGTCGACCTATCCCGAGCTGTTCGCCCAACTCCGGGCGACCGGCCGGAACATCGATATCACCCTCCTGCCGGGGAACCACGACCACGAACTGGCGGCCCACGACGCCTACGTCGACCGGTTTGCCGAGTACAACGTCGACCTCGTTCAGGAACCCACAACCGAACGCCCGGTCGGCGACCGGCTGATCCACTTCGAACACGGCCACCAGCAGGACCCCAACAACCGGATCGAGGACTGGGGGAACCCACACGCCACCCCGCTGGGCTACTACTACAACACGTTGATCACGAGCCGCGCCGGCCAACTCTCTGATCGCGGCCGCTACAACTGGCTCAAGGACGTCCAGGCGGTCACGCCGACCGAACGCATGCCCGTCTGGCTCATCTCGAAGTACTTCTACCGGGAGATGAACCCGATCATCCGCTACTCGCTGTTTCCGTTCCTCCTGCTGTTCAACATCAGCGCCCTGCTGGCGGTCGTCGCCGGTCTCGACCTCGTCGGGGTCTGGTCGCTGCCGGTCGACTGGACGGCGGCGTTCCTCGACCAGTTCGGCCGGGCCGGCGACCTCGCGTGGCTCCTGCTGTCGATCAACGTCAGCGTCACCGGGCTTCTCCTGCTGGTGGGGATCCCCCTCTACTTCATCCGCCGGGACGCCAGACAGACGATCAACCGCTTCGGCGTCTTCGAGACCGAACTCACCGTCGACGCTGAGGTCCCCTACGAGGCGGCCGCCCGCGAGGTTTTCGCCGAGAACCCCGAGACGGCGGTCTACTGTTACGGCCACACCCACCGGCCGGGGCTCTCACGGGTCGACGGCGGCCTGCTGGTCAACACGGGGACGTGGCTCAAGCGGCTCCACCGCCGCGACGGGATCATCGGGATCCTCCCGCCCGTTTTCTACCCCTCCTACGAGCTGACGACCGTCCGGATCGCTCCCGCTGCCGACGGAGTGGCTGTCGAGTTCCAGCCCATCACCAAACCCAGCCCGGCCACCGAGGAACTCACACTCACCGAGCGGCTGTTTACCGTCGGCCGGGAACCCGAGTCGGATCTCCCCGACCGGACGGTTATCGAGGGGACCACCGACGTTCGGTCGTCGCCCGAACCGGCAGCCCAGAGAGCCCAAGAAGTCGACTAACCGACCGGCTGCCGACTCCGACTTCGACTCACCGATCGAAACTCGATCGATCGACGCCGACCGAAGGGAGAACGTTTTTGTACTCGGTGTGCCTCTGCTTCGTCTGCATCATCTGGACGTCCCCGTGCCGCTCCGACGAACGGAACGCCCCGCTTACGGCTCCTCCGGTCGGTTTGGTGTGGCACGTGCCACGGGTTCCACCTGAAACAGAGGGGTAGCATGACGAAGGACACACCTGATCCGGACCCGGAGTCGGCCGCCGATGCCGACGACCCGACCGCCGCCAGAGACCGCTCAGCCACGTCGACCGACCTCGATTTCGACACGATGCTCGACGACGAGGAGGGGAGCCAGGGGCTGTTCGACGACCTGCTGGAAAGCGAGCCGATCTTCGAGAACAAGGAGGTCCTCCGCCCCTCGTATACCCCTCACGAACTCCCGCACCGAAACGACCAGATCAACCGGATGGCGACGATCCTCGTCTCGGCGCTCCGCGGTGACACCCCCTCGAACATCCTCATCTACGGCAAAACCGGGACCGGGAAAACCGCCAGCGCGAAGTTCGTCAGCCAAGAGCTCGAATCGACCTCCCAGAAGTACGACGTCCCCTGTGAGGTCGAGTACATCAACTGCGAAGTCACCGACACCCAGTACCGGGTGCTGGCCCAACTCGCAAACAAGTTCATCGACAAAAACGAGGCTCGGATCGAGTCGAAAATCGAGACCCTCGAAACGGTCCGCGACCGCCTCGAGTCGACCGACACCGTCCCGAACGACAGCAGCGAGGCGGTCGACGGCGACGACGATGTCGCCTCGCTCCTCTCGGAGTACGAGGACGTCGCGGCGGTCGACGCCGCGATCGACAAACTCGAAGCCGATCTCGCGGAGCTCGATCCCGTCCCGATGACGGGCTGGCCGACCGACCGGGTGTACTCGATGTTTTTCGAGGCCGTCGACTACCACGAGCGCGTGGTCGTCATCATGCTCGACGAGATCGACAAACTCGTCGAAAAAAGCGGCGACGACACCCTCTATAACCTCTCGCGGATGAATTCCGAGCTCACCAACTCCCGGATCTCGATCATGGGGATCTCCAACGACCTCAAGTTCACCGACTTCCTCGATCCCCGCGTCAAATCCTCGCTGGGCGAGGAGGAGATCGTCTTTCCGCCGTATGACGCCACGCAACTCCGAGATATCCTCCAACACCGTGCGGACGTCGCATTCAAGTCCGAGGCCTTTACATCCGATGTCATTCCACTCTGTGCGGCCTTCGCCGCCCAAGAACACGGCGACGCGCGACGTGCGCTGGATCTCCTGCGGACGGCTGGCGAACTCGCTGAGCGGAGTCAGGCCGACCTTATCGAGGAAACCCACGTCCGCCAAGCACAGGACAAGATCGAACTCGACCGGGTCGTCGAGGTCGTCCGCACGCTCCCGACACAGAGCAAGATCGTGCTCTTCTCAATTATTCTCCTTGAAAAGAATGGGGTGCATAACATCAACACGGGCGAAGTGTTCAACATCTACAAACGCCTGTGTGAGGAGATCGACGCCGACGTGCTCACCCAGCGCCGGGTGACCGACCTCATCAGCGAACTCGACATGCTCGGGATCGTCAACGCCGTGGTCGTCTCGAAGGGTCGCTACGGCCGCACCAAGGAGATGAACCTCTCGGTGCCGATCGACGAGACCGAGGCCGTCCTGCTTTCTGACTCCCGGCTCGGCGACATCGAGAACGTCCAGCCGTTCGTTCAAGCCCGGTTCGACAACGACTGAGCAGCCGATCAACCCAGCAGGTCGCGTCGACCGATGGCGTAGGCCCCGCTGGCCCCGATCGCGCCCAGTCCCGCCGGCAA
>JAWOEO010000085.1:0-8477 GCA_046482755.1 Halohasta sp.
GTATGATTTCAATATCTTCCTGCTCGGAAGATTTAAGAATGTTGTTATTTAACAATTTATGCTGCCACACATAACATAGAAAATCTTCTCTCATGTCATTATTGTTTAATAATGCAAATATAATGGATATATTAATATAAATATAAAAGAAACCGTCGACAGCATCGGCCTCGACTCGGATCTCGCGGTGCGCGCAGCAGGGGCGGTCCTCGCGTACGTCGAGGAGACCGGCGTCGGCGTCACCCAGTCGATGACCCGGCTGCAGGTCTACACCGCCGCCGACCACTTGACGCTGGACGCCACCACCCAGCGCAACCTCGAACTCGTCGAGACAATGCACGGCGAGCGAGCTGGCTCGCTGTTCGACACTATCGACCACACCGAAACCAGCCCCGGCGGCCGCCTCCTTCGGGAGTGGCTCACCCGACCCCAGCAGGACGAAACCGAACTCCGGCGGCGGCTCGACTGTGTGGAGGCACTAGCCGCGGCGGCCCTCCCACGCGAACGACTTCGAGAGACGTTGGACGGCGGCTACGACCTCGAACGGCTGGCCAGCCGGGCCGCCAGCGGCAGCGCCAACGCCCGCGATCTGCTATCGGTACGGGACACCCTCGACCGCCTGCCCGCCGTGGCCGACGAGATCGCTGCGGGCCCGCTGGCCGACTCGCCGCTGTCGACCGTGGTCGACCGACCCGACAGAAAGGCCGCGGCCGACCTCCGCGAGACGCTCGACGAGGCGCTGGCCGACGATCCACCGAAAACCGTCACGCAAGGCGGCCTCTTCAAATACGGGTTCGACGACGACCTCGACGACCTGATCGAGCGCCACCGCGAGGTCGAGGAGTGGCTCGACGGGCTGGCCGACCGGCTCAAACGGCAGCACGGCCTCAGCCACGTGACCGTCGACCGGAACAAGACGGACGGTTACTACATCCAGGTCGGCAAGTCCCAGGCCGACAGGGTACCCGAGAGCTTCCAGCACATCAAGACGCTCAAGAACTCGAAACGGTTCGTCACCGACGAGTTGGCCGCAAAGGAACGGGAGATCCTGCGGCTCGAAGAGTCGCGTGGCGAACTGGAGTACGAGCGATTTCAGCAGCTCCGCGAGACGGTCGCCGAGGGGTCGGCACTCCTGCAGGACGTGGGACGGGCGCTGGCGGAGGTCGACGTCCTCTGCTCGCTGGCGACCCACGCCGCCGCCAACGACTGGTGTCGCCCCGAGTTGTCGACCGACGGTCGGCTCGACATCGAGGCCGGTCGCCATCCGGTCGTCGAGCAGGCCACCGAGTTCGTTCCCAACAATCTGCGGCTGGACCGCGATCGTGGCTTTCTGCTCGTCACCGGTCCCAACATGAGCGGGAAGTCGACCTACATGCGGCAGGCCGCGCTCATCACGCTCTTGGCGCAGGTCGGCAGCTTCGTCCCGGCGCGAGCGGCGACGGTGCGGCTCGTCGACGGGATCTACACGCGGGTGGGCGCGCTGGACGAACTCGCACAGGGGCGGTCGACGTTCATGGTCGAGATGCAGGAACTATCGAACATCCTCCACTCGGCCACCCAAGATTCCTTGGTGATTCTCGACGAGGTCGGCCGCGGGACGGCGACCTACGACGGGATCTCGATCGCGTGGGCCGCCACCGAGTACATCCACAACCGAATCGGCTGTCACTGTCTGTTTGCGACCCACTACCACGAACTGACGGCGCTGGCCTCGCACCTCGATCGCGTCGACAACGTCCACGTGGCGGCGGACGAACGGGATGGCGAGATCACCTTTTTGCGCACCGTGCGGGAGGGCGCGACCGACCGTTCCTACGGGATTCACGTCGCCGATCTGGCGGGCGTCCCGCTGCCGGTCGTCGACCGCGCGCGAACCGTCTTGGAAAATCTCCGCGAAGAGAAGGCTATCGAGGCCAAGGGTTCGGGCGGCAACAGCGAGCCGACACAGGCGGTCTTCGACCTCAGCGCCGGGGAGTTCCGGGGGCCGGAGACCAACGGGGCCACGAACGGATCGGCTGGGGCAACCGCTCCCGAGACAGCCACCGACCCGGATGCGGAAGCCGTCCTCGATGCCATCGCCTCGACCGACATCAGCGAGACGCCGCCGGTCGAGTTGATGGCCAAAGTCCAGCAGTGGCAGGAACAACTCGACAGTAGCTGACCCGTAGCTGGCGACTACCCGATCGGTAGACACTCTATAACTACTGACAAGATACTGGTAACTGTCGGTATGGCTGATGGTGTTGACAGCCGTGGTTCGGATCGAACGATCGGACATATCCGTCACGAAACAGTCCCGATACTGGCGTTTGGGTGCATAATAGACCGATATTGAGCAGGTTTGATGTCGGTGTACTGTTGTATTGATGGTATACGTCAGTCGGTCATTAGGCCACTACCTGACTATCTCCAGATCTGAAAAAACATTAACATGTATGTGAGCACAACCGAGGGATGTTGTCATGAATGACTCACGACGCAGGGACTTTCTCAAGGTAGCAGGTGGTGTCGCGGTCGCTGGTGGACTCGCCGGCTGTGCAGGCGAGGCCCAGGAAGAAGACGGCGACGGCAACGAAACCGACGAGGAGCCGACCGATCCCGAACCCGAGGACGAATCGCCAGCCGAAGACGACCAGCCGGCCGAAGAGGAGACCGAAGACGAAGCCGAAGACGAGGAGACCGAAGCAACTGGCGACGACCTGATCCGCATCGCCCACATGATCCCGGACTTCCCGGCCGTCGACGTCTACGTCGACGACGGCGAGGAGCCGGTTGTCGGCGACTTGGAGTACACCGACGTCACTGGCTACCTCGAACTCGCGGCCGGCGACCACCAGATTCGTGTAACCGCCGCCGGCGCGCAGTCGCTGGTTGTCTTCGACGAACAGGTGTCGGTGCCGGCCGGCAACACGACGGCGGTCGCGCTGGGCGATCCAGACAGTGGTGACGGTGAAGCCGGCGAGGACGCTGGGAGCACCGATATCGGCTTCCAACTCGAACTGTACCCCGACGACAACGAGCCGCCGGCGGAGTCGATCAACGATGCCCGGCTCCGGTTGATTCACGCCTCGCCCGACGCGCCCGCAGTCGACGTGCTGGTCGGCCAGACGCCGGTCTTCGAGGACGTCGCCTTCTCGGAGGCGGAGTACTTCGACCTGCCGGCCGGCGACTACGAGTTCAACGTCCTCCCGGCCGGCGGTGGGGCCGCTGGGGACGGTGGCAGCACCGAGACCGAAAACGGTGGCGAAAACGAGTCGGAGGACGGCGGCCTGTTCTCCGATCTCGCCGCCGACGGCGGCAGCGATATCGGCTTCCTTCAGGCGGACAACGAGAGCAACGAGACGGTCCCCGAGGAAGACGAAGCCGAAGACGAGGAGACCGAAGACCAGGCGGTCTTTAGCTTCGACGCGTCGCCGGAGTCCAACGGCGTCTACACCGCGTTTGCGACCGGCTACCTCGACGCCGAGGCCGCCGGCTCCGACGCGGAGTTCGAGGTCGTCATCACCCAAGAAGTCGTCGACGGCGATCCCGTCGAGGCCGAGGACGACTAGCGAACTCGTCGGGTTGCTGATCGGTCCCGACGATGACCCTTCCTCGCCAGTGGATTGATAGGCAACTACCACGTTGTGGGGACAATGAGCCCGAACCGAAACCGACAGCTACCGGCCGACTCGCGCCACCGGGCAGCGCCGACAGCGAGCAGTTGGGTGCCGACGGGGCCGGAGCGATGACCGAGCAGCCGCTGATCGCGGAGGTCAGCCAGAAGGCGATCGTGCTCTCTCCGAACGAGGAGTTGCTGGTGATGCAGATGGACCCCGAGACGTGGGAGCTGCCCGGCGGCCGCATGGGGGCCTACGAGGAACCGTTGGAAGGACTCAGACGGGAGGTCCGCGAGGAGACCGGACTCGCAGTCGACATCCACGAGCCGGTCCACACCGCCGCCTGGCGGAACGACGTGGGTCGGGGCCGATACAGCGTCGTCTACTGGTGTGAGACCGATTCCACGGACGTCTCCCTGAGCCACGAACACTGCGATTACGCGTGGGTCTCCCCGCGGACCGCACGCGACGAGTTCCTGACGGTCAGCATCCACCAGCGGGCGATCGACGAACTGCTGGACGCCAAGCCGACCCTTGCCGGCCAGCCGTTGGACGATGACTGAGGACCGTCCACGGATCCAGTCGCTCGACGAGTCGACCGTCCAGCGGATCGCCGCCGGCGAGGTGGTCGAACGCCCCGCCTCCGTGGTCAAGGAGCTGCTCGAAAACAGCCTCGACGCCGGGGCGAGTCGGATCGACGTGGCAGTCGAAAGCGGTGGGACCGAGGCCATTCGCGTCAGCGACGACGGCCACGGCATCCCCGAGTCCGAACTCCCGCGGGCGGTCGAAGAGCACGCGACCAGCAAGATCAGCGGGATCGACGACCTCGATGGCGGCGTCGGTAGTCTCGGTTTCCGCGGCGAGGCGCTGTCAACCATCGGCGCGGTCTCACGGCTGACGATCCGCTCCCGTCCTCTCGAGGCAGCCGCCGGGGCCGAACTGGCCGTCGAGGGCGGCGAGGTGGGCGACCCCCGACCGGCAGGCTGTCCGGCGGGAACGACCGTCGAGGTCGCCGACCTGTTTTTCAACACGCCCGCCCGCAAGAAGTTCCTCAAACGCGAGTCGACGGAGTTCGACCACATCAACACCGTCGTGAGCCAGTACGCGCTGGCGAACCCCGAGGTGGCGATTTCGCTGTCCCACAACGGCCGGGAACTGTTCGGGACCGAGGGCGGCGGCTCGCTTCGGTCGGCCGTGTTGGCGGTCTACGGCCGCGAAGTCTCCGAGTCGATGCTCGACATCGAGCACACGGCAAGCGAGGACACGCCCGTCGACTCGATTGGGGGGCTTATCAGCCATCCCGAGACCACCCGGAGCACACGGGCGTATCTTGCGACGTTCGTCAACGGCCGGTACGTCACGGCGGCGTCGCTCCGTGGGGCGGTCGTCGACGGCTACGGCGGTCAACTCGCTCCCGATCGGTACCCGTTTGCGGTGCTGTTCGTCGACGTCCCACCGCAGTCGGTCGACGTCAACGTCCACCCCCGGAAGACGGAGGTTCGGTTCGACGACGAGGACGGGGTTACCGAACTCGTCAGTAAGGCGGTCGAGCGAACGCTCGTCGACGAGGGGTTGATCCGCTCGGGGGCTCCCCGCGGTCGGTCGGCCCCCGAGGAGACACAGATCGCTCCCGAGCGGTCCGAACACACCGAAACCGAGACGCGAGGCGACGATGGTGACCGAGAGCCAGCGGCTGGCTCTCCGAGCCGGCCGGAGTCGACCGCGGAACCGTCGGCGGCCGGAACTGCTGACCCCGACGCGACAACCGACCCCGACGGAGCGGCCGACCCGACGCAACCGACTGCGGAGACAGCGGATCCGACCGAGCGAAGCACGGAGTCGGCCATTGCCGAGCCGGTCGACCCCGCCGACGAAGACAGTTGGACAGTCGACGGGCTGGGTAGCGACTCGTCGGCGGACACGCGACAGGGGACAACTGGCCCACCGCACACAGAAACGAACGGGGGCGAAGAGGTGTCAACCCAGACTGCGGGTACGACCGACCACGACGCAGCCAACGAGACGGCCCAGTCGTCGCCTGCACCAAGCGATCCGGAGCCGGAGCGCCCGGTCGCCTCCCCCCGAGAGACCGTCGACCAGTCGACGGACCGCCAGTACAGCGTCGACGAACCGACCACCCAACAGACGCTCACCGGCGGCGAAACGACCGACCGCCGACAGTACGACCACCTGCCGGAGCTCCGGCTATTGGGCCAGTTGTACGACACCTACCTACTCGCTGAAACCGACTCGGGTCTGATCCTGATCGACCAGCATGCCGCAGACGAGCGGGTGAACTACGAGCGGCTTCAGACGGCGGTCGACGACTCGCCGTCGACCCAAGCGCTGGCCGAGTCGGTTAGCCTCGAACTAACGGCCCGCGAGGCGGCGTTATTCGACGACTACGGCGACGCACTCGCCGAGATCGGGTTTCGGGCCGAGCGAGAGGGGACACGGGAGGTCGAGGTGACGGCGGTGCCGGCGGCCTTCAGCACCACGCTCGGTCCCGAACTGTTACGCGAGGCCCTGTTGGGGTTCGTCGACGCGGCCGACGGCGGGGCGGCGACCGTCGAGACGGCGGTCGACGAGCTGCTGGCCGATCTCGCCTGCTATCCGTCGATCACCGGCAACACCTCGCTGACCGACGGCTCGGTGGTCGACCTCCTGTCGATGCTCGACGATTGTGAGAACCCGTATGCCTGCCCCCACGGCCGGCCGGTGATCATCGAGATCAGCCGCGAGGAGATCGACGACCGCTTCGAGCGTGACTACCCCGGTCACGGCGGTCGACGTAAAAAGTAGTCGTCGACTAATTAGACGAGCGGGACGACGAGCCCGCGGCCGGCACGGTCGAAGGTCGTCTCGAATGGGGCCGAGCGTTCCTGCATCGCGCTCCGACACCACGTGGCCCCGCGCCTGCTGGCGCGGTAGACCGCCCGCGAGTCGATCTCGGTCGGGGTGAGTTCGAGTTCGAGCGGCGTCCCGTCGCTGGCGACAACGAGTTCGAAGAGGAATCCCCGGTCGTTTCGGTGGGTGGGGTCGACCGCGTAGTCGTCGACGAACTCCCCCATATCGTAACAGACGACCGTCGGTGAGTCGCCGTGATCGAGGATTTCGACGCCACGAAAACAGTGGGCGCTGTGGCCGGCGACGAGGTCGACACCCCAGTCGGCCAGTTTCCGGGCGACTGCCTGGTGGGCCGTGGGTGGCTGGGTCCGCTCGTTCGATTCCCAGTGGAGCGAGGCCACGACCAGATCGGGGTCGAACCGTGCGGCGTTGCTGACCGCCCCTCGGAGCACGCCCATTGCCGCCGCATCGTCTGGATCGAACCTTACATGGGCAGCGCCCGGTCGGTCGTCGGTGGCAGCATCGGCGGGGTTGGCATCAGTGAAGCCGACGACGGCGACCGTCAGCCCGCGGCAGTCGACGGCGACTGGGGCGCGGGCGGCCGCCCGAGAGCGACCCGCGCCGACTGGTTCGATGTCGGCGGCCGACAGCGCTGACAGCGTGTCTTCGAGCGCATCTGGCCCGAAATCCATCGCGTGGTCGGTGGCCAGCGAACAGCAGTCGACCGTCACTGCCCGAAGGGCGTCGACCGACCAGCCGGGGTCAGCCCGGAAGTCAAACCGATGGCCGGTCGAGGTCTCCCGCGTCGAAAGTGGACCGCTGAGCGGGATACACAGCCCATCCAGCCCGCGGAGCCGCGGCTGCAGATCCCCCCAGAGAGCCGCCGGCGGACGCTGCCGATCCCGGTAGGCGTCGTCGACCAGTCGGCCGAGCATGACGTCCCCGGTGAAGCCGAGACGACGGGTGGAGACCATACCGTGGCGTATGTCATCAGTCCTCAAATCGTTCGTCCATGGTTGCGAGCGCCGCCGGCTTGGTTTAACCGCATATAGTTAGGAACCGCTTACTCTCGGTTTCGCGTGGGTATCGATGGTGGCTAACAACTGGACTTAAGGGCCGATCGCTCGGATTGCCGGTATGGACGGCGGTCGATATCATGGCTGAACTGGTAACGTTCGGGGAGACGATGCTGCGGCTCTCGCCGCCGGCCGGCCAGCGGCTCGAAACCGAAGGGGGGTTCGACGCGCAGGTCGGCGGGGCCGAGAGCAACGTCGCGGTCGCGGCCGCGGGCCTCGGTGTCGACGCCGCGTGGCTCTCGAAACTCCCCGCCAACCCGCTGGGCCGGCGGGTGGTTCGGGTGTTACGCGGCCACGGTGTCGACCCTGTAGTCGCGTGGGATGAGGGCGAGTCCGCCCGGCTCGGCACCTACTACCTCGAACGCGGGGCCGACCCCCGTGGGACGAACGTTATCTACGACCGGTCGGGGGCCTCGATCACGACCGTCGCTCCCGACGAACTCGACTACTCGGTCCTCGATGGGGCCGAGCTGTTCCACACGACGGGCATCACCCCCGCGCTGTCGACGGCCGCGGCCGAGGCGACCCAGGAGCTACTGGCGGCCGCCGGCGAGGCCGATGTTACCCGGTCGTTCGACCTCAACTACCGCTCGAAGCTCTGGTCGACCACCGAAGCCCGCCAGCAGTACGAGTCGCTTTTCGAGCGGGTCGACCTGCTATTCGCGCCGCTCCGGGATGCCCGCTCGGTGTTGGGCTACGAGGGCGACGCCGAATCGATCGCCTACCGGCTGGCCGACGACCACGGTTTCGAAACGGTCGTCGTCACCCGCGGCGAGACCGGCTCGCTGGCCTACACCGACGGCGAGCTGTACGAACAGGGGATCGTCGACGGCGAAACGGTCGACGCCATCGGCACCGGCGACGCCTTCGTCGGCGGCGTCCTCGCGGAACTGCTCGCCGGCAGCGGGATCGACACCGCTCTCAGCTACGGCGCGGCCGCCGCCTCGCTGAAACG
>JAWOEO010000135.1:0-7620 GCA_046482755.1 Halohasta sp.
GCCTCGGCGCTGGGCGTCCCCCGATCGGTCCGGGAGGTCGCCTCGGTGATCTACCGGCGGGCGCTCAACGAGGACCTGATCCGGGGCCGCTCCATCGAGGGTGTCGCCACCGCCGCGCTGTATGCGGCCTGTCGACAGGAGGGAATCCCCCGGAGCCTCGATGAGGTCGCCGAGGTATCGCGGGTCCCGCAGAAGGAGATCGGCCGCACCTATCGGTACATCTCCCAAGAACTCGGCCTCGAACTCCGGCCGGTCGACCCCAAACAGTTCGTCCCTCGATTCGCCTCCTCGCTCGGTCTCAGCGAGGAAGTACAGGCCAAGGCGACCGAAATCATCGACGTCTCGGCCGAGCAGGGCCTGCTCTCGGGCAAGTCGCCGACCGGCTTCGCCGCCGCGGCGATCTACGCGGCCTCGCTGCTCTGCAACGAGAAGAAGACCCAACGCGAGGTCGCCGACGTCGCCCAAGTCACCGAGGTTACCATCCGGAACCGGTATCAGGAACAGATCGAGGCGATGGGCTTCCGGTAGCGGCGCGTTCCCTGTTTTCGCTGCCACGTACTGTGTCGACCACCACCGGTTCAGTAGCCCGCGCTGTCGGGCGACCGGACCGGTGATATTTAGCCGTCGCCACTGGAGATGCCGGTATGACAGAGGACCCCCTCGCATGGGAGACGATCGCATCGGAGGTCGACTACAGCTGTCCGGGCTTCGCGGTCCGCCGCGATGCGGTCCGGCTTCCCGACGGCACCGTCACCGATTATCACCACGTCGACGAATCGCCCGCGGTCGTTATCCTTCCCCTAACGCCGGACGGCGACGTAGTCGTCATCGAGGAGTGGCGACAGGCCGTCGGCAGTGTTAACCGCGGGCTACCGGCAGGCTCGGTCGAGGGAAGCGAGGACATCTTCGACGCCGCCCGGCGGGAACTCCGCGAGGAGACCGGCTACGAGGCCGGGAGTCTCGAACACCTGCTGTCGACCGAACCCTCAAACGGGATCGCCAACTCGGTCCATCACCATTTCGTCGCCCACGACTGCACACCGACCGCCGACCAGGACCTCGACGACAACGAGTCCATCCGGGTCGACGTCACCGACTACGACGAGTATCTCGCCAGCGTCGTCGACGACGAGTTGGACGATGGCCGGGCGGCGCTGGCAGTGAGCTACTACGAACTCACCCAGCGGTAGCCGAACGCAATCCTTACCGCGCCACTCCGGGTAGACGGCGTATGCGCGACCACTTCGAGATCCGGGACGCCGACGGGGCCGGCCGGATCGGCCGGCTGGAGGTCCCGCGGGCGGGCCGTACCGTCGAAACCCCCGCGTTGCTCCCGGTGATCAACCCCAACACCCTGACGGTCGAACCCTCGCGACTCGAATCCGAGTTCGGCGTCGAGGCGCTGATCACGAACTCCTACATCATCCGCCGGACCGAGGGACTCCGCGAGCGGGCCCTCGACGAGGGGCTCCACGAACTGCTGGGGTTCGATGGCGCGATCATGACCGACTCGGGGTCGTTCCAGCTCGCCGAGTACGGCGAGATCGACGTGACCACCGACGAGATCCTCCGGTTCCAACACGAGATCGGCTCCGACATCGGCACCCCGGTCGACATCCCCACGCCGCCCGACGTGAGCCGCGAGCAGGCCGCCTCCGACCTCGAACGCACCGAACAGGCGCTGGCCGACGCCGAGGCCGTCGACGTCGGTGAGATGCTCGTCTCCGCGCCCGTCCAGGGGTCGACCTACCCCGATCTGCGCGAGCAGGCAGGACGACACGCCGCCGCCACCGATCTCGACGTGTTTCCCATCGGTGCGGTGGTGCCGATGATGAACAACTACCGGTATGCCGACCTCGTGGCGGCCGTTGCGGCGGCCAAACGCGGCCTGTCGACGGACTGCCCGGTCCATCTGTTCGGCGCGGGCCACCCGATGATGCTCGCGCTTGCTGTGGCGCTCGGCTGTGATCTGTTCGATTCAGCCGCGTATGCACTGTATGCCCGCGATGACCGGTATCTCACCGTCTCGGGCACCCGCCATCTCGACGAACTGGACTACTTTCCCTGCTCGTGTCCGATCTGTGCGGCCCATACGCCCGCGGAGATCCGCGAGGAAGCCGACGAGCCCCGCGAGCGGCTGCTCGCCGAGCACAACCTGCATGTCACCTTCGAGGAGCTTCGCCGGATCAAGCAAGCCATCCGGAGCGGGGATCTCCTCGAGTTGGTCGACCGACGCGCCCGCGGCCACCCAGCGATGTACGACGGCTACCGGGCCCTGCTGGATCACGCCGCCCAACTCGAAGCCGAGGATCCCGTCTCGAAGGGCACGTTCTTCTACACCTCGCCGGAGAGTGCGCGCCGCCCGGAGGTGCTGCGGCACCACGAGCGGCTCGACCGCCTGTCGACGCCCGATTCGCTTCTCCTCACCGAGGCTGGCGTGCCCGACGGCGACGAGTACGACGCCGCGTGGCGGGTGCTGCCGCCGTTCGGGCCGTTCCCGCGGGCACTCGCCGACAGCTATCCGTTTACCGCGGCGGTCCCCGAGCGGCCTGATCGTGCCGGACAGCTCGCGGCGGCCGATGGCGTCCGGGCGCTCGTCGACGCGAACCCCGACACCGCGTTCACCCTCGCCATCAAGGACTGGCACGCTGATGCCAGAAAGCGAGTCCCGGACCGAGTAACGGTCGAATCGCTGCGAGCTATCCAGCAGCGGGGCCCCGAGTAGTCACCGCCTACTTTCCTACGTCGCTCATTCGCTCGCTGAAATCCCACGTGTAGACGCGGGCGGGATCGATTCGGATCCGGACCTCCTCGCGGTCCGGCGAGAGCAACTGCTCGGCCAGCGCCGAGTCGGTGCCGCCGAGATAGCGCTCCAGCAGTTCTTGCAGCAGTGCTTTGTCGGTGTCGGCGTCGACGCTCGCGGTGCCGTTCCCGCGGATGCCCTTATACGGTGGCTGGTTGGTCGAGATTTCGAAGGCCACGCGGTCGTCGGCTGTGAGGTAGTCGACGACGTCCGCGTTCGCGCTGGTGGCACACCACAGCGCGTCGTCCCGATACAGATACCACAGCGAGAGCATCCACAGCGTGTCTCCCGGCGTGTGACAGGAGAGCCGCACCGGAACGGTTTGGCTCGTAAGGAATGTCTCGGTTTGCTCGCGATCCCATGCGCCGGTGAGCCGGTCCATACGTTCTTCTCGGCGGCTGGCTCGAAAAGTCACGGGGGTTGCGGCAGACGGAAAGCAAGATAGTTCACCGTCGACCGCTCAGCACACGTATGACAGAGTATTTCGAGGTGCTCGACCGGGATGGTGCGGCCCGGCTGGGCGAACTCCGGCTCGACGAGCCAGTGCGGACCCCGGCGCTGGTCGACGACGTACTGGTCGACGGCGGCAGCCTATGGACCGCCGACCAACCCATCCCGGCGGGCGAGGCCGACCAACTAACCGTCCTCCCGCACCGCTCGCTGCCCGCCGGCACACGCGAGGAGGTCCGCGAGGCCTTCGCGACCGAGCCCGTCGAAGTCGACTTTCCGGCTGCAGCAGTCGTCTCCGCCGACTCCCCGCACGACCTCGGCGTCGACGCCTACATTCTGAGCGACGCTTCCGGCTTTGTGGGCCACGGCGAAGGCCTCAAAAACGCGATCATCAACGCGAAGGCGGCGCTTCCGGCCGATACCGCCCTCGTGCTGTCGGGGGTCGCCACGCCACTCAACGTGGCTACGCTGGTATACGCGGGCGTCGACGGGGTCGACGCCAAACTGGCGCAAGTCAAAGGTAGCCAAGGAATGTATCTCACGAGCGACGGCGAGGCGTTCCTCGAAGACCTCGAGGAACTCCCCTGTAGCTGTCCGGCCTGCCAGCAATCCCGCGAGGCGTTCGGCCAGGAGGATTGCATCGACCACAACGTCAACGCCCTGCGCGCCGAACTCCGGCGGGTCAGAGAACGGATTCGAGCCGGTCGACTCCGCGACTACATCGAGGGCCAAGCCCGCCACGACAACTGGCTCACCGCCGCCTTCCGGGAGTTCGACAGCCAGTACAGCTATCTCGAAACCCGAACCCCTGTCGTCCGAAACACCGAACTCGCCGCAGCCACCAGCGATTCGCTCCGCCGGGTGGAAATCCAGCGGTTCGCCGACCGAGTGACCAGTCGCTACCGCAATCGGTTCGACAACCCGCTGGTGCTCGTCCCCTGCTCGGCCCGCAAACCCTACAGCGACTCCCAGAGCCACGGCCAGTTCCACGACGTCATCGCCTACCGGGGCCACACCGTCTCGATGACCTCGCCGATCGGCGTCGTCCCGCAGGAGCTCGAACTCACCTACCCGGCCCAGCACTACGATTCGGTCGTCACAGGCCGGTGGTCGGAAGACGAAAAAGAGTTCGTGGCGGCCGTCCTCCGGCGCTACCTCGACCGCAACGACTACTCGCGGGTGATCGCCCACGTGCCGGAGCACGGCTACCGCGACATCGTCGAGCGCGTTGAGACTGACTCATCGCTGGCGTTCGAGTACACGGTTGAGGGCCACCCCACCGCGACCGACTCGTTGGGCAACCTCGCGGCGGCTCTCGACGGCGAACTCAAATACGGCAAACGCGAACGGCAGCACAACACGGTCAAGGCCATCGCCGACTACCAGTTCGGCCCCGATGCGGGCGACGCGCTGTTCGGCGACATCGATATCCGGACGACGGGCCGCTATCCCAAACTCCAAGTCCGAGACAGCGACGGCGAGCAGTTGGCGACGATGGTCCCGCAGTACGGGATGTTGGCGATGACTCTGAACGGGGCCGACCGCTGGGTCGACAGTGATGCGCCGACCAAGCTGGTCGAAATCGACGGCTTCGTCCCCCACGGCAGCGTGCTCGCGCCGGGTGTGGTCGACGCCAGCGAGTCGATCCGACCGGGCGACGAGGTCGTGATTCGGGGACCCAAAGCCTTCGGCATCGGCCGCGCCGAAATGAACGGGCCGGAGATGGTCGAGTCGACCCGCGGCGTCGCCAGCACGGTGCGTCACGTCAGAGAGCGGTAGTCGATCGGCTACTTGAGTATCCGGCTATTACTTATATATCGCCGCGAATGCAGCCGGGACGGCCCCGTCGACCGCGAACAGACATTTGTAACCGCCGCCCCAACCCGAGTACCACCCACCGATGACGACCACTGAGGACGCACTCGCCGAAAGCAGTGACCATCCGATCCTGTTGTTCGATGGGGTCTGTAACCTCTGTAACGGCTCGATCCAGTTCATCATCCCGCGTGATCCGGAGGGAACGCTTCGGTTTGCGCCGCTACAATCCGACCTCGGTTCGACGGTTCGGGAAGCCGCGGGGCTGTCGACCGAGGATCTCGAAACCGTGATCCTCGTCGACGACGGCCACGCCTACATCAAATCCGACGCGGCGATCCGGATCGGCGAACGACTCGGCGGGGGCTACCGACTGCTGTCGCTGGGGCGGCTGCTTCCACGGCCGCTCCGGGACCGGATCTACGACTTCGTGGCCGACCACCGCTACGACTGGTTCGGCAAGAAGGACCAGTGTATGGTCCCCGACGACGACGTTAGTGACCGGTTTATCGAGTAGTCGACGCCTAACTTGCCGCCTGAGATGTTTATAAATAAAACAGAACGTTCAGTAGCGTCGGCGTCGAACGGGGGGGCATGTCTCGGTCGATCCGGGTGCTCTACGTCGACGACGACCCCCAGTCGCTGGACGTGATCCCCAACCGGTGTGAGGCGGTCTCGGAGCTCCGGTTCGAGACCGAATCACGACCCCGAACGGTAACCGAGCAGCTCCACGGGGATCTCGACTGTCTAATCACCGACTACCGGATGCCCTCGATGGACGGCATCGAGCTGTTGACCGAGGTCTCCGACCAGCAGCCCGACCTGCCGATCCTGCTGTTGACGGGCCACGGCGGCGGCGAGATCGCCAGCGAAGCCCTCCAGAAGGGCGCAACCGAGTATATGGAGAAGTCGACGGCGATCGCCCAGCCGGACCTGCTGGCCAACCGGATTCGGAACGCCGTCGAGCAGATGCGCCGGGAGAAGACCAACCGGGCGCTGGCGACCGACGCCAACCGGTTCATCCGGGCGACTTCGCCGACAGCGGTCTACGAGGCCGCCGTCGACCTGACCTGCGAGACCCTTGGGTTCGAGGACGCCGCAGTCGTCGAGGACACCCCGGAGGGGTGGTCGGTCGTCGCCCACAACGGGCTCGACGCGAGCCTCCGGAGCGAACTCCCGACCGCCGAGCCGGTGTCGACGGCGGCCGACAGCGACGAGCCCGTGGTCGCCGAGCCGGGAACTATTGAGGCGATCGAGACCGCCAGCTGCTGGGTCTCGCTGGGGAACCACGGCGTGTTGGTCGGCCGGACCGCCGAAGCCGACACCGACGTCGACTACCTCAGGGATGCGATCTTGATCGTCGCGCGGAACGCCGAAAGCGCCTTGACGCGGCTCGAACAGGCCGCCCTGCTCGACGAACGGAAACGCGAACTCGAACGCCAGCGCACCGAACTGGCCTCGCTCAGACAGACCAACGAGGTGATCCGATCGGTCAACCGCGCGATCACGAGCGTCCGCTCCCAGCGGGAGATCGAGCGGCTGGTCTGCGAGCGGCTGGTCGGCGACGATCGGTACACCTACGCCTGGATCGGCGAGTACGACCTCGAGACCGATCGGGTAACCCCGCGGGCCAAAGCCGGCCTCGGCGCGGACGTCACCGTCGGCTCGGGAGTCTCGCTGGCCGACCGATACAGCGCCGAGACGCTCGAAATCGTCGTCGACCACCGGCAGGTCGCCGTCGAGTCACCCACCGGGGTCGGCTCCGAGCCCACCGGCTCCACCACTGCCTCGGCCGTCGACGCCGGCACCTCGGTGTTGGTGCCGATCGTCCACAACGAGGTGCTGTACGACGTGTTGATAGTCCACTCGGCGGACCACACCTCGGTCGGCCACCGCGAGCAGGACGTGCTGGCCGAGTTGGGCGAGACGATCGGCTACGCGCTCCGGACGGCCGAACAGCGCCGCGCACTGGTCGGCGATAGCGACACCGAGGTCGTCTTCGAGATCGGCTGTGAGACCGATCATCTCATCCAGCTGTCGGCGGCCGCCGACTGTACGGTCTCCATCGAGAGCCTGAGTACCCGCTCGGATGGCCGGCTCCGGCAGTTCGTCCTCGTCGAGGGGACCGATCCCGACTCGTTTCTCGCCTACGCCGACCGGACCGGGATCGACGACCCCACCGTGTTGGTCGAACGCGAGGACTGCTTCGTCGCCACGCTCACCATCGACGGGAGCCCGGTCGTCGACTGTATCGCCGAACAGGGGGTGTCGCTGACGGCGTTCAGCGCGACCGGGGGCCGCGGCACCGTCTCGATGACCGTCCCGAAGTCGGCCGACATCCGAGCGCTGGCCGAGCTGTTCGAGTCGGCGCTCGGTTGGGCCGAACTCCGCGCGAAACGCCAGCTCGACTCGGCGGCCGACACCCCACAGGGGTTCCGCGAGCAGCTCGAAGAGACGCTGACCGACCGCCAACACGAGACGCTCCAGGCGGCCTACCACGCCGGCTTCTTCGCGTGGCCACGCACCAACACCGGCGAGGCGATCGCCGACCG
>JAWOEO010000172.1:0-4134 GCA_046482755.1 Halohasta sp.
CGGTCGGCCGCCCGCATCGCCGCTTCGAGCAGCGTGAAGTCGGCGCTGCCGATCGACGGCTGGACGATCAACAGCCGGTCGTCGGTCCCATTTATGAGCCGACCGATTTCCTCGTCGGTGTTGTCGGGTGCAGTCAACACTGTCACCGAATCAGGCGCGGCGGTCCTTGGGGGATGGTTCTGCGAGTACGACCCCGTCGACGCCTCCTTCTCAGTCGTCTCGGCAGTCGACCGGAACTCCGACCACCGGACCGTATCCTTCCACTCGGCGTCGTGGGTGAACACCGCCGCGAGGTCGTCGGCCGTCGCGCCATCCTCGACAGTCACACCCCAGCCGCGGTTGTCCGCGCCACCGGTACCGGACGGCTTCCAGTTTTCGGTGAGCACGACCGCCCGGTCGTCGACCACGGCGTACTTCGCGTGGTGGTAGCGGAACCGTGCGCGCTCGCCGGTCATGGCGCGGACCTCGACGCCCGCCTCGGCGAGCGTGTCCAGCCGGTCGGCCTGCCGGGTCGACATGCCGCCGACCGGATCGCCCTCGACGAGGACGACGACATCGGCCCCGCGGTCGTGGGCGGCGATCACCTCGTCGACGACCCGCTCGGAAGTCAGGGTGTAGGCCGCCAGATAGAGCCGCCGGTCGGCGTCGGCAATGGCGTCGACCGGGGCCGCGGGACTGTCGGGCAAGACGAAGGCTTCGACCGCCGTCGACTCGGTGGACGCGGGCTCCCGCGGTCGGAAGCCGGCGGGCTGCCAGTGGGGGTCCCCGTCGCGGTGCCACCGCTCGCTTTCGGGGGCGTCCTCGTAGGAGACCGTGTCGACCACGTTACCGTCCCGCCGGAGTTCGACCGTTTCGCCGCCGACGGCAAGTTGGAACGAGCCGCCGGCCGTGACGGTCGTCGCGTTCGTGTGTGCCGCCGTCAGTTCGGGGTGGCGCGTGACGGCGAACTCGCCAGCTCGGTCGGGGAGTCGGACGGTTCCTTCGCCGTCGGTCAGCGTCCAGTTCCCCGACCGGTCGAGGTCGACGGTGACGTACTCGCCGTGGTTCTGGGCCGTCGTCGGGTTCGGGTAGAGCTCGACGATCTGCCCCCCGTCGCCCCCTGTGTGGCCGCCGTGGGCAGCGGCCGTGCCGCCGGCTCCCAGCAGGACGAGGGCGATCACGGCGGCGACGGCCAGTCGGCGGGCTGTGAGAGAGGTCACGGACCGACTCGGCGCGTGTTCGTATAAAAACCTCTGGCGACCGGCGTCGACGGGGCGCTTATACCGCCGCCGGCCGACTGTCTGGTATGGTTGAGGTCATGTTTCTGGTCGCCGTGGCGGTGTTGGTCGCCGCGGTCGTCGGCAGTCTGGTTCCGCTGGTCCCCTCGGGGCTGGTTTCGCTGGCGGGCGTCTGGCTCTACGTCGGCTTCGGGAGCGAGCCCGTGGGGCCGCTGGCGGTGGCGAGCCTGACGCTGGCGGGGATCGTGACGGTCGTCATCGACCAGTTCGGCGGGCCGATCGCGGCCCGCGCCAGCGGCGCGTCGACCGAGGTGACCGTTGCCTCGGCGATCGGCGGCCTCCTCTGTCTGTTCGTGCTCGGTCCTATCGGGATCGTCGTCGGCGTCGTCGGCACGGTGCTCCTGTTGGAACTCCGGCGGGGGACCGATCCATCACAGGCCGCCCGGCGATCGCTGTACACTGCCGCCGGCGTGCTCGCGTCGTCGGTCTTACAGGTCCTGCTCACACTGTCGATCCTTCTCGGCTTTCTCGTCGTGATCCTTCTCTGAGTCGATGCCAAAGGAATATAACATAGTCAACTATTGTGGACTATCATGGACAGACGAACGTACTGCGCGCTGGTTGGGATGACGGCGCTGTCCGGCTGTAGCGCGCTCTCGACGGACTCGGTTGCCGACGACACCGGCGAGAGCTACACGACCGAGAACGAACTGGAGGTCACGCTCGCGGAGGCCGAAACCCAGTCGGGCGGCTCGGTTATTTTCGGCACCGACACCGAGGTCTCCGGCGGGAGCAGCGCGATCACCTTCGTGTTCCCCCGGATCGAGGTTACGAACACCACCGAGTCGGCGCTGTCGGTTCCCACCGCAGAGAACTTCACGACGCGGTCGAACGGCACGCGGCAACAGCCCTACCAGCTCGAACTCGAGAGCACGCTGGCCGGTGAGTCGGAGATCTCCGAACCGGTTTCGGGGCCGCTGTTCCCCTCGACCAGCGAGATCGGCCCCGAGGACGAGGCCGAGGGCTGGCTGGTTTTCGCGGTCCCCGAGGCGGGGCAGAGCGTGGTGCTCGAACTCAGACTCGAAGACGACGTCCAGAAGGATTGGTCGATCCCCGTCGAGACCGATCAGTAGAACTCGCGGACGAGATCCGTCGCGTCGTCGGGTGCGCCGTCGGGAATCTCGGCCATGTTCTCGGTGAGGCCGTGGGCCTGCTCGTAGGAGTCCGCACGCTCGTTCTGGTAGAGCACCCCTTGGTACTCCTTGTCCATATCGAGAATCAGGTCCTTGGCGGCGTCGTAGTCGGTCCGGTCGTGGTCGGTGTCGGCAACGTCGACCAGCGAGTCCCGGAAGTAGTCGTAGGTATCGGTATCGTTGAACGTCACACACGGGCTGAAGACGTTGACGAAGCCGAAGCCGTCGTGTTCGATCGCCTCCTGGACGATCTCGGCGTGGCGCATCGCATCCGAGGAGAACGATTGGGCGATGAACGTCGCACCAGCCGAGAGCGCCAGCGCGAGCGGATTGACCGGCGGCTGTTTGGGGCCCTCCGGAGTAGTGGAGGTCTCGAAGTCCTCACGCGAGGTCGGCGAGGCCTGGCCCTTGGTGAGGCCGTAGATCCGGTTGTCCATGACGATGTAGCTCATGTCGACGTTCCGTCGGACGGCGTGGATGAAGTGGCCCACACCGATCGAGTAACCGTCGCCGTCGCCGCCGGCGACCATCACTTCCAGATCGGGGTTGGCGAGTTTGACACCCGTCCCGACCGGCAGGGCGCGACCGTGGACTCCGTGGAGCGCGTAGCTGTGCATGTAGGTCCCGATCTTCCCCGAGCAGCCGATCCCGGCGACGACGAAGGTGTTGTCGGGATCGTTGCCGGTGTTGGCCAGGGCTTTCATCATGCCGTTCATCGTCCCGAAGTCGCCGCAGCCGGGACACCACGTCGGTTGTTTGTCGGATTTGAAATCCGTAAAGCGTACCTCTGAGCTCATGCTGTCACCTCCGAATCGTCCGCCAGCGCGTCTTTGATCTCGGTTGCGAGTTCGTCGGCCTTGTATCGGACGCCGTTGTACTTGTTGATGCGTTCGACGCGGGCCAGCGCGTCGTGTTCGAGGATGTCCGCGAACTGACCGGTGTTGTTACACTCGACGACCAGCACGTCGTCAGCGCTGTTGATTTCCTCACTGAGGTCCGGCCGCGGGAAGATGTAGGGGACCGAGATGAACCGAACGTCGACGCCCTCGGCCTCGAGGAGGTCGATCGCCTCGATCATCGCACCCTCGTTGGACCCCCACGAGATAATCAGCGTGTCACTGTCGGGATCGCCGAACTCCCGCGGACTCCAGTCTTCTTCGGCTTGGGCGGTCTCGACCTTCCGGTTGCGCTTGTCGACCTGCTCGACGCGCATCTCGGTGTCCTCGGTCCGCCGCCCGAGTTCGTCGTGTTCGAGACCGGTCGTCATGTGGGCACCCTCGGTGGTACCGGGGAACGCCCGCGGGCTCACGCCGTCGTCGGTCAGGGCGTGGGGTTTGAACTGCCCCTTTTCGTTCTGCCACTCGCCGATGGACTCCTCGTCGACGACCTTGCCGCGGTCGATCTCGACGGCGTCCATGTCGAAGGCCTCGGGCGCAAACGTCTGTTCGGTGACCGCCATCGAGAGGTCCGCTGTGAGGTAGACCGGGAGCTGGTACTTCTCGGCGAGGTTGAACGCCTCGACGGTCTTCCAGAAACACTCGTCGATGGTCGTCGGCGCGAGGACGAACCGCGGGATTTCGCCGTGGCCGCCATAGAGATGGTGCCGTTGATGATGTAATCATCCTTGTCTTTGACGGCCACCGTGGCCTGGGACACGGGATCAGACCCTGCATCCGGCTCGGTGAGCCCGAATGCGCCGATCATTTTTCCGGATGCCAGGGGCG
>JAWOEO010000261.1:0-13725 GCA_046482755.1 Halohasta sp.
AGTCGTTCGACTCGTTACTCTTCGACCTGCACTTCGACGGGTTCGGTGTCGCCCGAGAACAGGGCGTAGGCAACGATGACGGCGACCAGTACGGCAACGAGTTTTACTTTCGTAGACATACGCCGAAGAATGCACGGCCCGGTTAAAATTCTTTCCTGCCGATTGCTACTCGGGGTCGATGTGGTCGGCCAACGAGTCGCGGATGATCGTCCCGCAGTAGGTGCATCTGACACCTTCGTCGACCACCGTGAAGTCGGTCTCGACCGGCTCGGTTTCGTTGGTGATGCAGTTGCGATTCGGACACGACAGTAACCCAACGACGCTCTCGGGGCGGTCGACGCGGTTCTTCTGGACGACCTCGAAATCCCGGATGATGTTGATCGACGCTTCGGGCGCAATGAGGGAAATGACGTCGACCTCCGACTGGCTCAGCTCGCGGTCCTCAACCTTGACCACGTCCTTGCGACCGAGTCGGTCGCTGGGGACGTTCATGACGACCGAGACGCCCAGTCCCTCGGAGCCGTTGATACCGAGGATCGACAGCACATTGAGCGCCTGCCCGCCGGTGACGTGGTCGATGACGGTGCCGTTGCGGATCTTCGAGACGCGGAGTTCGCGGTCGCTCATTGGTCGTCCTCCAAGAGGTAATCGAGCAGCGCCATCCGAACCGGGACGCCGTTGTGGGCCTGTTCGAAGTAGGTCGCGTGGTCGGTGGCGTCGACGGCGGGGTTGATCTCGTCGACGCGCGGGAGGGGATGCATCACGGACAGCTCGTCTTTGGCCGCCGCCAGCGTGTCGGTGTCGATCTGATACTCGCCGGCGACCTTCTCGTATTCGGTCTCGTCGGGGAACCGCTCGCGCTGGATCCGGGTGACATACAGCACATCGAGGTCGGACAGCACGCCCGCCAGTTCAGTGTGTTCTCTGACCTGTGCGCCCGACTGATGGAGATCGAACCGCACCCCGCGGGGCAACTGGAGGCTCTCGGGGCTGATGAAATGCTGGCGGACGTCGAAGTTCGTCAGCGCTTCGGCCAGCGAGTGGACCGTCCGGCCGTATTTCAGGTCGCCCATGATCCCGATCGACAGATCGTCGAGGCCGACGTTCTCGCGGATCGTATACAGATCCAAGAGGGTCTGGCTCGGGTGTTGGCCTGCGCCGTCGCCCGCGTTGATGACGGGGACGTCGACGAACTCGGCGGCCAGTTTGGCCGCGCCCTCACTGGGATGCCGCAAGACGAGCGCGTCGGCGTAGCCCTCGACGACGCGAACCGTGTCGGCGAGGCTCTCGCCCTTCTTTACGGAGGAGGAGTCGACCGATCCCATGTCGGTGGTGGTGCCGCCGAGTCGCTTGATGGCAGTCTCGAAGCTCATTTTGGTGCGTGTGCTCGGTTCGAAGAAACAGAGGCCCAGCACGGCCCGGTCGTGGGCGTCGGCCCACGCCGCCGGGTCGCCGTCGATCTCGGCGGCCCGGTCGAGCACCGCCTCGATGTCGCCCCGCGAGAGTTGGCTCGCGGAGATGAGGTGGTCCTGACGCATTGATTGAGTGGGGTCGCCCAACGGTCTTGAATCCCGCGGGTCGACCCCACGATGTTCCGATCGGAGCACAGATAGACGCGGGTATTTTGGTAATCGGCAACTAACGAGGTGTATGGGAACGATCGACGCCGAGACGCTGCTCCCCAACGACCACGTCAAGCACGCCGTACTAGCCGGCGAGATGACCCAGATCAGCCGCGGGCAGGCCTACGCCGCGGAGGGCGACACCTTCGAGATCGACGGCGAGGAGTTCGTCGTCGTCGATGTCGACGAATGCACGCTGGGCGAGATGACCGACGAAGATGCCCAGCGCGAGGGGTCAGAAGATCTGGAAGCCTACAAGGAGCGGCTGGTTCGGGCCCACGGCGGGGACTTCGAGTGGAACGACGACGCGGAGATCGTTCGCCATCGGTTCGAGGCGAACTGAGTCAGTCGTCGGCAGCCGCGGTGTCGGCCGCACCGCCGGCGACATCGTCCTCGATGCTCGGGGGGTAGACGCCGCGTTCGAGCTTGAGATCCGACTGCGGGCGGGCCATGCAGGTCAGCGCGTAGTTCTCCCGTTCTTCCTCGGTGAAGCCGCGGGCGGCCGGCTGGGCGACCTCGCCCTCGATGATCTCGGCCGAACAGGCCAGACACATCCCGACGCGACAGGAGTACTCCTGTGCGATGCCCTCCTCCAGACAGGCCTTCAGAATCGTCTGCTTGTCGGAGACCGTGATCGTCTCGCCGGTTCCGACGAACTCGACGGTGTACTCGGTCATATCGCAGGTGTTCGATGAGGCCACCCTAAACTCTTGTTATAGGTTCTGTCGCCCGCGTGTGGACGGATTCGGGGCCGAAATCCGCAACGACTAACCCCCGACCGTCCGCCATACCCATCAATGACCATGAAAGCGACCGCACGAGCCCACCCGATCCAGGGGCTCGTCAAATACCACGGGATGCGCGACCCCGAACTCCGCCTGCCGTACCACGACTCGATCAGCGTCTGTACCGCCCCCACCAACACGACGACGACCGTCGAGTGGCTCGACGATGTCGACGCCGAGGGCGGTGCGGGGGACACCTACCTGATCGACGGCGAGGAGGTCGACGGTCGCGCAGCCGAACGCATCGCAATGGTTGTCGACTACGTCCGTGAACTCGCTGGCTTCGACCATGCCGTCCGCTTCGAGAGCGAGAACTCCTTCCCTTCGAACATCGGCTTCGGTTCGTCGTCGTCGGGTTTCGCCGCGGCGGCGATGGCCCTCGTCGAGGCCGCCGGACTGGATATGAGCCTCCCCGAAGTCTCAACTGTCGCCCGCCGCGGGTCGTCGTCGGCCGCCCGCGCGGTCACGGGGGCCTTTTCCCACCTGTATGCGGGACTCAACGACGAGGATTGTCGGTCCTACCGGCTCGACTCGGAACTCGAAGACGATCTCAAGATCGTCGCCGCCCACGTGCCCTCCTACAAGGAGACCGAGGAGGCCCATCGGGAGGCCGCCGAGAGCCACATGTTTCAGTCGCGGGTGGCCCATATCCCCGACCAGATCGTCGAGATGCGGGATGCCCTGCGGGAGGCCTCCTTCGAGCGCGTCTTCGAATTAGCCGAACACGACTCGCTGTCGCTGACCGCCGCCACGATGACTGGTCCCTCAGGGTGGGTCTACTGGCAGCCCGAGACGATCGCCGTCTTCAACGCGGTTCGGGAACTCCGCGAAGAGGGGGTTGAGGTCTACTTCTCGACGGATACGGGCGCGAGCGTCTACGTCAACACGCGCGAAGAGTACGTCGACCGCGTCGAGAGCCGCATCGCCGAAATCGGCGTCGAAACCGACGTCTGGGAGGTCGGCGGCCCCGCCCACGTCCTCGACGACAGCGAAGCACTCTTCTAACGGTCAGTCGACGGCGCGGTTCAACTGGAGTTCGACGACGGTGCCACCGTCGGCAAGGGTGTCGATCCCGACAGTGCCGCCGTAGGAGTCGACGATCCATTTGACGAGCCACAGCCCGAGGCCGCTGCCGTGGTTGAGGGGCGTGATCTCCGCGTCGTCGACGATGATTCGCTGTTCGGCGACCGGGATTCCCGGCCCGTTGTCACGGACCGCAAGCCGGACGGTTCCGTCGTCGCCGGTGCTTGCAGAGACAGTGGCCCGCGGCTCGGCGGCGTCGTTGTGCCGGATCGCGTTGTCGACGAGGCTCCGGAGGACGATCCGGAGCTTGTCGTTGGCCCTGACCCGCAGGCCTGTGGGCACGTCGGTGGTGATCGCCGCGGTCTCGAAGCGAGCCGCACAGCTGGTGGCCACCTCCTCGGCCAGCGGTTGGAGGTCGATCGGCTGTAGATCGGTGGTCTCGCCGAGGGCCTTCTCGATGGTTTTGGCCTCGTCGCTGAGCTGTGAGAGGTCGCCGGCAGTTCGCTTGATCTTCGCGGCGGTCGACTCGATCGCGGGATCGTCGGCCTCCTCGATGATCTTCGTGGCCATCCCCAAGATGACCGTAAGATCGTTTCGGAGGTTGTGCCGGAGCACCCGATGGAGTACGTCGAGGTGGCGTTCCCGCTGGAGTTCGTCGGTAATATCCGAGTAGATCGCAAACCCGTAACCGTCCCGGTAGGGGACCCCACGGTAGACGAACTTCCGCTCGCCGTCGTCGGTCATCCGCTCGACGATCGCCGCGTTCGACTCGCCGGCCCGCGTGCGCTCGTCGAACTGTTTGGCCTCCTCGTGTTTGGTCGCCGGCACGATCAGATCGTTCAGCGGCTCGCCGACGACCGGCCCGGCGTCGTAGCCGAAGACCTCCCGAAAGGCGTCGTTTGCCTCCCGGACCATCGGCTCGCCGTCGACGAGTTCGAACTTCACGACGGCGTCTTCGAGTTCCTCGAAGAGGTGTCTGAAACAGCTCGACAGCTGGTTGGATGGCTGCTGCATTCTATGCCGATCCCTCCGTGAAGAGCGCGCTACCGACAGTCGGCAGGCGCTCGTAGCCCGGTGGAATCGTCGACTCGTGTGTGCGTGTCGCACTCATACCGCCAAAAATACAGTTCGTAACAATAAAGTTATTGATGAATTTCTGAATTATAATATGTGTATGAGTGAAATACCCAACACGCGTGGCTTATTTCGATGCATTTGCGGTTGTCTCTAGAAGATATCTAGAAACACCGTGTGTTTGTTACGTTTGGTCGAAAACCCGCCGGCGAGCGCCCGGTCGACCGGGGGTTAGCCACCGAACTCGGCGTCGGAAATCCGGACGACGACGGTCTCGTCGACCTCACGGAGGTCGTAGCTCGGTACCGAGCCGGCCACGCGGGTGGCGTACATCGGTTCGACCAGCCGGCCGTCGTCGACGCCGAAGATCTGCAGCAGGCGGTCGGTCTCTTCGGGCGGCAGCTCCCGGTCGCGGACCTGCGCCGCGAGGTCCCGTGAGAGCCACTCGGTCTCGCTGATCGAGGGCTCTTTGACTAGTGCGTGGTCGGCGAACCGGACCAGATACCACTGGAGGTCGTTTAGCAGGGCCACTGCGGCCCCGAGACTCACCGTTTCGAGGGCGATGGTGTTCTCGTACGGCTCGGCGAGATCGTAGGTCGCAAGGGCGGCGCGGGCGGTCTCACGGGACAGCAGTTCGTAGCGGAGGTCGGCGTCGTCGGCCCCGATGAGACAGACACGAGTCACGGTCAGGGAGAATCAGCCGGCGAGTAAATCGGTTTGGGTTCAGATTCGGAACTCGAAGCGCGCGCCGCCGTCGACCGACTCGGCGAGGTCGACGTCCCAGCCGTGGGCTTGGGCGATCCGGCGGACGATCGCCAGCCCGAGGCCGCTGCCGGAACCGCCGCCGGTCTCGCCGGCCTCGAAGGCCGACTCGCGGACGTCGGGATCGATCCCCACGCCGTCGTCGGCGACGAAGAACCCCTCGCCGTCGGCCAGCCAGCCGACGGTAACCGTGAGATCCGTGTCGGCCCCGGCGTGGTCGACGCCACCATTTTGGACCGCTTCGTCGACCGCTTTTTCACCCGCCTGATCGGCTGGCGACGCGCTGTCGATACCATGCTCCAAACTATCGTCGGGCTGTGCCCGACTGCTCGTGGAACCGTGTTCCACGCTGTTGCGAAACAGGTTCTCGAAGAGTCGCGTGAGCCGATCGGCGTCGGCTTCGATCGACCCGTCGGCGTCGACCACGAGCGTTGCCGACGGCGAGCCCGCGGTTTGCCACGCGCTCTCGGCGATCTCGTCGATCGCCACCGGCTCGGGATCGGTGACCTCGTGGCCGCCGCGGGCCAGCGCGAGGGAGTCCTCGATGATCTCGGTCATCCGCTCGTGGGCGAACTCGATTTGATCGACGTGCTCTTCGTCGAGGTCGTGGGTCGCCGTCAGGAGTTCGACCCGCCCGCGGGCGACCGTCAGCGGGCTCCGAAGGTCGTGGGAGACGATCGAGGCGAACTCCTCGAGCCGGTCGACCTGTCGCTGGAGTTGCTGCTCGCGGCGTCGGGTCCGCTGGCGCTCGACGTCGTAAAACCCGAAAGCGAGCCCCATGACCGCCCCGCGGGCGACTCCCGCATTCAAGGTTTGGAGTTCGTTCTGAATGACGACCCCACCCTCCGACTGGGAGAACAGCGTTAGGAACTCGAAGCCGCCGACGACCGTCCCGCCGGCGAGACACCACAGCGTCAGCCGCACCATCGCCCGGTCGTCCGAGCGGTCCGACAGCGCCCAGTAGCTCGCGCCGACCAGCAGCGCCGAAAACAACAGCGGCACGACGGCGTCGGTCACGAAAACCACAGCGCTCTGTGGCGTCCGGTTGCCGACGAACAGCAGCGTCAGGATGGCGGTTGCGATGCCGACTCCGGCGATCGTCCCCGCACTGAGACGGCGGCGCATCTAGCTACACAGACGGATCGGAACCCAAAAGCGTACTGTTTCTTAGAACGTCGAGATGTCGCCGTCGATGACTTTCCGGGTGATCCCGGTCACGTCAGCCAACTCGCGGTCGACGATCTCGCGGATCTCGCCCTCGACGTCGGCCACGGCGACACCCTCGTCGGTGACGACCTGCGCGTCGGCGACGTGGGGCTGGTCGATCGGTTTGCCGATCTGACTCAGCAGGCGAACCTGGAGGTCGCGGATGCCGTCGGCCTCGTCGACGACCGACTCGGCGATCTCAGTCGAAAGTAGGTTGTAGATCTTCCCGATGTGGTTGACGGGGTTCTTGCCGGAGGTGGCTTCCATGCTCATCGGCCGGTTGGGCGTGATGAGGCCGTTGGCGCGGTTCCCCCGGCCCACCGAGCCGTCGTCGCCCTGTTCGGCCGAGGTACCCGTTACGGTGAGGTAAATCGACCCCTCGTCGAGGTCGTCGGCGGTGTTGACGTCGACGCTGACCTCGCGGTCGGTGATATCTGTGGCGAGGTCGGTGACGTAGGCTTCGACGTGGTCGACGGCCGTCGCGTAGGCGTCGATATCCTCGATGTAGGCGTCGATCATCGCGGCGGCGACGGTGATATTGATGTGGTCGCCTTCGCGCTTGCCCATGATCTTCACGTCGGGGCCGAGTTCGGGATGCTCGGCGGCGTAGGTTGTGTTGAGTTCCCCCTCGGCGGTGGCGACGATCTCCTCGGTTTCGGTGAGGGGGGCGTGACCGACGCCGAAAGAGGTGTCGTTGGCCATCGGGACGGTCGCGCCGTCCTCGCCGAAGACCTCTTGGAGGTCGCCCGATCCTTCGCCGAGTTTGACGTCGACGATCACGTCGGTGCCGTACTCCAGTTCGGGGACCGTCTCGGCGAGATACTCGCGGGCGGCTGCGAGGGCGGTGGAGTCGACCGGCAACTGCTGGCCGTCGTACTCCTTGGTCGCCCGCCCGACGATCAGGATGTAGATCGGCTCGACGACTTCGCCGCCACCGAAGGCGGGGGCCGCGCGACCGGCGACCAACTGCGTTTCGTCAGTATTGTAGTGGAGCACCTTACCGACCCGATCGAGATAGAGCTGTGAGAGCGCCCGCGAGACGCTTTCCGCGATGCCGTCGCTAATCGAATCCGGATGGCCGACCCCTTTCCGCTCGACGATCTCGACCGCCTGATCCTCGACCGCCGACCGGTCGAGTTCGCTAACCTGAATGTTCCGACTCATTACCGACCGTTCGGAGGCTGCGGTTCTATAACTTGCGGAAACCTATCTTCGACGTAAAATAACCAACAAGCATATTCGCCCGCACTGGATCAGTATACTCACTCCCGGATCCTCTGGAGATCAGCCGGAATCCCACGTCAGGCTGTCAACGGTCGGGAATTCCGTTTGGGCGGTCCGTGGCGGGTTGTAGTACCGCGAGCGGATTTCGTAGTAGCCAAATTCGGGTGGGATTCGGGCACAGGCCTCGGCGAGGCTTTTGTCTGCGGTATGCGTGAGCACCCGAATGCGTGCGTTTTCTTCGAACAATCGAACGGCCAACGCGACGAGCGCCGCATCTCGCCAGTTGTTCGTCTCCGGATACGTGCTCCGTTGGGTGAGCCACTCGTCCGCGACGACCCGTGCGTTCCTCACTGGGTCGCCCCCTTCGTCAAAACCGTCACCTCGGCTGCCGGGTAGCGGCGTCGCTACCCGAAGCCATCCCTCCTTGATGGCCGTATCCAGATAGGGGTTTACCCGCGGTCAGTGTGTCCGGTGTCGACCAGTTCGTGGTAGACTACCGCAGGTACCCAGAGCTCGGTATCGGCCGCTTCGACTGCGCGTTTGAGCCGCCGAAGGTGGGGGTTGGGGTCCTTCCCGATCGCCCGAAACAGCACCGTGTCCGCGATGTTCGCCGTGTACATCCGGCGTTACGAGCCGTCCTCGTCGACGGATTCCGCGAGACGCTCCCCGTCTGCGAGTTCCGCGAGACGGCCCTCGGCTGTCCCGTCGAAATCGGCGGGCGTGTACGTCGTCGGAGTCGGGTCGTCGTCGCCCAGATCCAGAACCGAATACAGCGCGTCGACGAGATCATACGCCGTACCGGGAGAGAGCCCTGTAAGTTGTGCGAGTTGCCGGATCGTGACCTCGCCGTTGTTGTGGGCGACGACGAGATCGTACGCGAGTGCGACCGTGAGAATCCCGTGGTCCGCAAGGACGCGCTCGATTGTGGGGTAATCGGGCGAGTTGGCGACGATCTCGATGAGGTCGGGCGTGATCGTCATCGTCGTCTCGCCGACCGTCAGCGTGAGTTCGAACGGCTCGGCGGCGTAAACGGTGGTACCGTTGTCCTCTCCGACGGTGGTGGCCAGCCCCGCTTGCTCCAGTCGGTGGAGGTAGTCGTACACCGTCTTTTTCGAGACGCGCATCGTCTCGACGAGTGCCGGGGCCGTCGTCGACGACGCCTGCCGCAGTTCGGTGTAGAGGGCGGCTAGATCGGGATTGTCGACCAACTGGGCGAACGTCGGGACGCCCGCGATCCCACCGGGGGTCGACCCCGCGTTCCGGACGTGTTCGGTGTCGTAGCTCATTGTATAGAGTTACGTAACTCTATACTATAAGGCTTTGTTCGGGTGGGGACGACTGCGGTAGGTATGCCCGTTCGCTGGCTGTCTCGATTCCAAGCCGTCGGCATAGAGACGGCAGCCGTGCGGATCACGTCGGAAACTCGTTCAATTGTCGGCTTCGAGCAACAACCCGAGATAGGAGGTTCGGATCTGCTCGTTCGGATCGAGCCCGAGCTGTGATAGCAGGTCGACCGCGCCATCGCGCACACGCTCGACCTCCGATTCGGTCGTCTCCCGTTCGACCTCGACGAACTCCCCGAGCCCCGCCACGTCGTCGAGAGTGATCGTGTACCCCTCCAGCGCGTAGAACTCGCGGTCCTTCTCGACTGTGGCGGCGGGCTCGAAGCCCAATCCCGAGAGCACGCCTTCGAGGGCCGACTCGCTGTCGACGCTCGTCTCGTGTTCCTCGCGGGTCTTCGATTCGGCCTCGACCAGCGGCCCCTTGTAGGTGAGTTTGGTGACCGCTTCCCCATTGGCGGGCTGTTCGTGGCGGATACGGAGGGCCTCGTCAGTTCGGGCGAAGTTGCGGTGAGGCGCATCGTAGTAGGTGTCGGTCTGGGTGCGGCTGTCGACGTGGTCGGCTCCCAGTTCGGCGAGTGTTTCGCGGAGGGCGTCGTGGTCGGCCCGGCATTTGAGTTCGACTTCGTACATACCCGTTGCTCCCACTGTATCCCGAAAGCTTCTGTGGGTTGGCCGCCGCGAACCGTGCTTCTTAAGGGTGCATCGACAGTTGATGGGGATATGAGTGATGAACAGGCCGAGGCAGAGGCTGCCGAGGCTGATGAGTCTGCGGACGCCGAATCGGAGACCGAACAGGACGGATTCCAGCGCGGCGATTTCGTCGAACTGGACTACACCCTCCGGACCACCGAGGACGACGACGTGGTCGACACGACGATCCTCGAAGTCGCCGAGGAAGCCGGCATCGACACCGAGCAACACGAGTTCGAACCGCGGACGATCATCATCGGCGAGGGCCACGTCTTCGAGTCGGTCGACGACGCGCTGGTCGGTAGCGATGTCGGCGACGAGGGGTCGGTCGTCATCTCGCCGGAGGAGGCCTTCGGCGAGTACGACCCCGATCAGGTCCGCACCGTCAGCGCCGACAAGATCCCCGAGGACGACCGCTACCCCGGCGCGAACGTCCAGATCGACAACCAGCAGGGCCACGTCGAGACCATCATCGGCGGCCGCGCCCGCGTCAACTTCAACCACCCGCTGGCCGGCGAGGAACTCGAATACGAGTACGAGGTCCTCGAGGAGGTCGACGACGCCGTCGGCAAAGCCGAGGGCATGCTCGGCATGTACCTCCAGCACGCGCCGCCGCTGTGGATCGAGACCGACGAGGTCGAAGAGGAGGTCCCTGTCGACTCCGACGACGACGATGAGGACGCCGAACCCGAGTTCGAGACCCAAGTGGTCGAGAAAGAGACGCTCTACATCGAGTCGACACCGCAGCTGACGATGAACCAGCAGTGGATGATGTCGAAGGGCCAGATCGCCCAGGACGTCATCGCCAAGACCGCCGTCGACCGGATCGTCGTCCAGGAGATTCTCGACGGCAGCGGCGGCGGCATGTTCGGCGGCATGGGCGGGATGGGCGGCCTCGGCGGTGCCGGGGACGTCGAAGAGGCGCTCGACGACGTCGACCTCGATGACGTCGAGCTCGACGCTGACGAACTCGCCGAAGAGATCGAAGACGAAGCCTAAACGGTTCGGCCCGTCCGCCGTCGACAGGCCCGACGATACTATCGCCGCCGGCACTGTTCCGTCGACGCCGGAGGCATTCTTTTAATTCTCGACGCGAGACCTATCGCGTATGCGACTGGGACGGCGGCTTGCGACCGGCCTGCGGCTCACCCGTGACAGCCTGCGGGTTCTCCGCCGGTATCCAGCGCTCGTGGCCTTCCCGCTGATCGGCGGGAGCGCGAGCCTGCTGCTGTGGGCGGGGTTGTACGTGGTCGTCTTTACGGCGGAGCTGGTTGGCGGATGGCCGGCGGTGGCTGGGCTGTTCGGGGTGTACTTCCTCACGACGTTCGTCGCCTCGTTTGTCACCGCCGGGCTGGTGGCGGCGGTCGGCGAGGCCTTCCACGGTCGAGAGCCGACCCTCCGGGCGGGGCTGGCCGTCGCATGGGCGAACAGACGCCCGTTGGCGGTCTGGGCGGCGGTCTCGGCGTTCGTCGGCGTGATCCTGCGATCACTGGAGCGCTCGGAATCGCTGCTTTCGCGGTTCGCCGGAGCGGTGTTCGCCGTCGGCTGGACGATCGCGACACTGTTCGTCGTTCCGGTGATCGTCTTCGAGGACGTCTCGGCCCGTGGGGTGTTCGCCCAGAGTGCCGCAACGTTTCGGGGGACGTGGGGCGAGACGCTGGGGTCGAACTTCGGGATCGGCTTGCTCCAGTTCCTCGTCTGGCTCGGCGGTATTGCGGTGGTGGTCGTCGTCGGCGTCGGGCTGTTCGGCCTCGTGCCGTGGGTCGGTACGAGTACCGTCATTCTCGGCGTGGTCGGCGTCAGCGTCGCCGTCTATCTCGTCGGCCGGACCGTCGACGGGATCGTGAAGACGGCGCTCTACGTCTATGCCGCCGACCGGACAGTGCCGCCGGCGTTCGAGGAGTTCGACTTCGAGACGCTGGAGGGGCGGATCGAGGGTGGAGAGTCGACGCCCGGGTGACTACTCCCACTGCGGGTCGGGTTCGGTGACGATGCCGGGCTCGTTGCTGGCGATGACGATGACTTGATCGGTGACGTCCTCCATCGTGTTGGCGAGTTTGTCCAGCAGGATGGCAAACTCCCGGTAGAGCAGGGGGTCGTCGACCGCGCCGTCGAAGGCGTCGGTGATGATCCCGTTGCGGAGTTCGTCGCACTCGCTTTCCATCCGTCGGACGTCGTTGATCTCGTCGGTGAGTGTGTCGGATTCGTCGGTCGTGCTGAGGCTGTGGATGAACCGGACGACCACGTCGGCCAGCGGTGCCATCCCGTCGGCGGCGCTCTCGGCCATCTCGACCATCCGCTCGAAGCAGACGTTGTCGTGGTCGGGCTGGATCATGTGAAGCTCTTGGCCGATCCGCTCGGTGAGGTTGGCGACCACGTCGAGGCTCCCGTAGAAACTGATCAGCGAGGAGGTGTTGAAGTGGACCCGCGAGTTGAGCAGGCCGATGTCCTCCGCGCCGGCGTTGGTGATCGTGCCGTTGATCGTCCGGTTGAGCCGGTCGCACTCGCTTTCGATCTCCTGGATCTCTTCGAGCGTCGACTCGTAGTCCCCGCCGGTCCGGTACTGGTCGAGGAGGTCGGGAAGCAGACCGATACAGTCGCCGAGCCGGTCGACATACGTCTCGGTGAGGGACTCTAACTCCTCCCCGAAGGTTGGTTCGGTGGACATAACGTCTATCGTTAGTCGGGACGTGTGACCGAAGTTAATATGTGTCGTTGCCGTCCTGCCGGTCGACACTGGCTGATCGAGGCTGCTGCCGTCGACACTCCGGCCGGCCGTGAGCGGTTGCATCCGCACATATAATTCAACACAAATACACAACTGTCTGCGTCAGATGCGATTGAGGTCGCGGCAATATACGCAAATACCTTGTTATGATCCGACTACTGATATCTGTCCCGAACCGGGGCGATGTAGCCGAGACTTAGTATTGTATAATAAAGACACAATTATATGGTCGGATAACCTACCGGCACTCGTATGAGTGACACCGATACCATCGAGGAGATCAAAGAGCGGCGACGTAAGCAACTGCTGGAACAGCTCGACACCGACCACGGTGCTGAGGCCGACGAGTCGGCCGATAGGACACCGGAGACGCCGATCCACGTCGAGAGCGTCGGCCACTTCTCGGAGGTTACCGCGGCCCACGACGTGGTATTGGTCGACTTCTATGCCGACTGGTGTGGGCCGTGCCAGCAGCTCGAACCGATCGTGGAGGCCGTCGCAGCCGAGACCGATGCCGCCGTCGCCAAAGTCGACATCGACCGCCTCCAGCCGCTAGCCCAGCAGTACGGCGTCCGTGGTGTACCGACGATGGTCCTGTTCAGCGACGGCGAAGCCGTCGAACAAACCGTCGGCGTCAAGCCCAAAGCCCAACTCACGACGCTGGTCGAACGCTACACCTGAGGCGGCGGCCGGAGACCGCGGTTCGGTCTCCCGTCGTCGACCGTCGTGTTATCGGGCCACTATTGCGTGGACAACACACGATACATCGGACGGCTTGTCGGTGCCAGATCGGGCACTCGTCTTATTCCGCAGTGCTACTGTACAGATAGCCCGACACGACCACCAGGAGGGCCTCGACAGCTTTACTAACGACGACGATCGGATTGAGCGACCCGTTCATGTAGAAGGCTTCGATCCCCCATCCCCGGAACGGGAACAGTGCGAGAATCGTCACCAACGAGTACACTGCAGCCGCGAGGAACAGCCAGCGTCGCCAGAATCGGGTGAGATACAGCGCGGCTCCGCCGAGGAACCCCAGACCGTTGAGCACGAACAGAACCGCGAGCACGACGCTCATCTCGATCGCCCGCGTCGTCGCCACGAGGTGGATGACGCCCGTGAGAAGGGCCAGTAGTATCGCTACGTAGCCGACAGGATTGGACGGTAGCTGAACGAGGCTGTCCGACTGTGTTGTTTGGTTTGTACCCATACACACACTGCTATTTAGGTAACCTAAAAGACACCCGGTTCGGATCGCTGCGCTGACG
>JAWOEO010000283.1:0-2851 GCA_046482755.1 Halohasta sp.
TTGCGCGACCGTGAAAAGCAAATCACTAGCAATCTCTCCGGAGCCTGGCGACAAAGTTTGGCACTGGCATGTGCAATCGTTCATGAGCCGCCCAAGCTTTTCCTTGATGAACCCACCGCTGGTGGCACCGCCCTGTGTCATCACCGATCACGCCCCGCCCACGAGAGACTGTGTCGAACTGCTCGGAGCGACCACCCGCCCTGTCGTCGTCGCCCCGGTCGACGGTGGGACCAGCGCGTTGGCAACGCGGGCGCTTGAGGCGGGAGCGGCCACCTATCTCGATCCGACGACCGTCGACGACGGGCCGGCAGCGATCGCCGCCGCGATCGAGCGAGCTATGGCCGATGCGGAGACCGACGTCGAGGCCAGGATCGAGGAGTTCTCCAGTATCGTCTCCCACGAGCTTCGGAGTCCGATCCAGACGGCAAAATCCGGAATCGATCTCGCCAAAGCCCAGTGTGACAGCCGGTATCTCGACGAGGTCGACGAGACGATCGACCGGATGGACGAGCTGATCGACAACCTCCTCGAACTGCTGGATACCGGCGAGCCGGCCATCGAGACGACCGAGGTCGACCTCGAAGCAGTCGTCGAGGCCGCCTGGCCCGAGGGTCCGACCGCGAGTCTCACCGTCGAAGACGAGCTGCCGACCGTCGAGGCCGAACGCTCCCGGCTCCAACAGCTCCTCGAAAACCTCTTTCGGAACGCGGTCGATCACGCCGGCGAGGCGGTGGCGGTCCGGGTCGGCGTCATCGGCGATCCCGCGGCGGGCTTCTACGTCGCCGACGACGGCCCCGGAATCGCGGCCGATCGGCGGGAACTCGTCTTCGAGTACGGCTACACCGACTCCGAGACGGGGTCGGGGCTCGGCCTGGCGATCGTCGAGGAGATCGCCGAGGCCTTCGACTGGACGGTGCGGATCACCGACAGCGAGACCGGCGGAGCCCGCTTCGAGATCACCCAAGTAGATATCAGGTAAACCAAACTATTTTTACCGGTCGCTGAGAGGCTGAGCTATGGCCGATACCGGCGACAAAACCGTCCTCATCGTCGACGACGAGGAGATGGTGGCGGAATCCTACGAGCTGTATCTCGACGACGACTACGAAACGATCGTCGAGTACAGCGGCGGCGCGGCACTGATGGAGCTCGACCAGCGGGCGGTCGACCTCGTGTTGGTCGACCGACGGATGCCGGGGATGTCCGGCGATGTCGTGATCGAACACATCGAGAAGTGGGAGATGGACTTCCAGGTGATCATGGTGACCGCGGTCGACCCCGACATCGACATCATCGACATGCCGTGTGACGGCTACCTCACCAAGCCGGTCGGCGAGGACGAACTCCTGGATGCGGTCGACCGGGCGTTCCGAATCAAGCGCTACGAGGACCTCATCGCGGAGTACAACCAGCTCTCCGAGAAGTACGAAGTGCTCACCAGCCAGTTTTCCTCGCGGGAACTCTCGACTCGGGACCGCTTTACCGAACTCGAAGAGCGAATGGAGGAGATGGAAACCGAGATCGCCGAGACCGTCGAGGGCTTTTCGGACAGCAAGCTCAGCGACGCCTTCCGCCGGCTGCACTAGAAGACCGACCGGGCATACGACTGGACCTGTCGGACGCGGTCGGCATCGTAGGTCCACAGCCCCCGCCAGACGTTCGGGCCGGTCTCCTCGGCGATCAAGGCGACGTGGTCGCCGGTGGGCTCGGGCGGCCGAAAGACCACGAACCACAGTCGGCGAAGCTCCGGATCGGCGGTGGCATGCACCGTGAGATCCAGCGCCTCGGCGACGGTCGGATCGTCAGCGACCCCATAGACGTGGGCGTCGACGCCGGTGTCGGCGAGCCACTCGTAGACCTGTCGGGTGCCGTGCTCGTCGTCGAGCCGCGAGAGGAACTGGAAGGAGGCGTCGAACGAACCGGCTCCTGCCGACAGCGCCTGAAACTCGATAAATCGGGAGATAACGACCAGCAGTAGCTTCTCCTTGTTCGAGGCGGGATACCCACGGACGGTGAACTCGATGTCGTCGAGGCCG
The DNA here is from genome assembly GCA_046482755.1 of Halohasta sp. GTDB lineage: Archaea > Halobacteriota > Halobacteria > Halobacteriales > Haloferacaceae > Halohasta. The sequence goes on from JAWOEO010000283.1 coordinate 2,037, forward strand.
GTCAGGACGTCCGGAAACGAGCCCGTCTCGATCTGTTTGGTGCCGGTCCGATACCGGTCGGTGTTGACAAGCAGGAAAGCCCGCCTGAGTTCGTCCCACGAGGAGGTGGCGACGACCTCGCCGTCGTCGACCAGACAGACGAGGTTCTCGGCATCGTCCGAGTGGTGTCGTTCGGTCACCGTGACCGACTCGGCGTCGAACACCCGGTCGAGCAGCGAGACCTGCGGCTCGGCGGCCGCATCGGTCAGATTGACCAACAACAGCGTCTTTGCCGAGGTGTCGACGTCGTCGATAACGTCGGCCAGCGAGTCGAGCTCGGGTTCCTCCCGCATCAGTGTAGAGAGAGGGCTGCGAGCTATATAAGCGGGTGGTCGAGAGGAGCCGGTCAGTCCTCGCCGAGCAGTTGGTCGACGAGTTCCTCGGGGACGAACGGCTCGATGTCGTCGTACCCCTGGCCCGTGCCGAGAAAGAGGATCAGCTTGCCGATCACATACGAGATCGAGATCGCCGCGCCGCCCGAGGAGTCGGCATCGGCCTTCGTCAGGATCGAGCCGTCGATCTCGGCGGCGTCGTTGAACTCCTGGGCCCGCATCACGGCGTCCTGGCCGGCGACGGCCTCGTCGACGAACAGCGTCAGATCGGGGTCGACGACGCGGTGGATCTTGGCCAACTGCGACATCAGGTCGTCGCTGGTATGCAGCCGGCCCGCCGTATCGCCCAGCACGACGTCGACGTCGTGCTGGGCGATACGGCGGCCCGGCTGCATACCAGCGACGACCTGATGTCGCAGTTGGCCAAGATCCACCGCGTCGTCG